>JBFKJL010000116.1:0-7526 GCA_041631795.1 Saprospiraceae bacterium
ATGTTTCAGCTTTGCAGGCCATTTTAGTGACAGGAGCCATGACTGAAAGTACAGCCTCTTTTTCCCTGTATCCGGACCAACTGCCTCCCTCATGTGTGTAGAAGTTCACAGTCCATTTTTCCATGCCGGGCTTTGTAAGGATGACATATTTGCCTTCTTTCAAAGCACTGCCATTGACAGTCACATCATCGCCAAATTCAATGCTTGTCGGTGCATTGGCACCTGTTCGCCACCATTCACCGTAAGGCACGAGATCACCGAAGATAGCCCTGTCCTTAACACCCGGGGCGGAATACTCCACGGTGACATCAGTCAGGCCAACGGTCTGCATCAACTTAACAGATGGACTGGCAGCCGGAGTCCTGATTTGAGAAAATCCTGAATATGCGAGAAATAAACAAACGAGAAGTAATAAATTTTTCATACGTCAAATATTTTTATTATTTCCCGCAAATGTATAAATAGTTATTATTTTAATCCATACATATTTGATTTAGAATTATTCATCCATCCCTGAAAAGGGGCAAATCTGCTATGCGCAACTTCACGCCCTTCCTCTTTTTAATCACCGCCGCGGCCATTCTTGCAGCGGGAGTGCTATATTATCCGAAGTGGAAGCAGAATAAAACTGAGGCTGCAATCAGTTGGGATGTCTCCGGCTACTACCTCTATTTGCCGGCCGCATTTATCTACAATGACATCAAACAGGTCGGCTTCCTTGAAAAAATTATTGACCAATACCAACCCACGCCGGATCCCCAGCAGGTCTTCCGCCACGAAAGCGGGAACAGGGTGATGAAATATTCACTGGGACAAGCCATACACCTCGCTCCATGGTTTTTCCTGGGGCACATCATCGCTTCCAACAGCAGCATCCACCCTGCTGACGGATTTTCCACACCCTACCAATTTGCGATTGGCACAGGCTCCCTGCTTTACGCGCTCTTTGGTCTCTATTTTTTAATAATCATCCTCCGCGATTACTTTAATGATACTGGTACCGCCCTATCAGTCCTGTCGGTCGTTCTGGGTTCTAATTTCCTCGAATACGGGGCCATCAGTTCGGCCATGACCCACAGCACTTTATTCACAAATTATTGCCTTTTGATTTTCTTCACCATCCGCTTTTATCGAAAACCCGGATGGGGCAAGGCTTTTCTCATCGGCCTTCTGGTGGGCTTAAACGCGCTGACCCGGCCGACAGAAATTATTGCCTTGCTTATTCCCGTTCTTTGGAACATCCGGCCGGGCTTTGGACTGGACATGATCGGACGTTTGTATCTCTTCAAAAAACACTGGTGGAAGATGTTGCTGGCTATCATAACAACAAGCGCAATCGGTTTCTTGCAACTCGGGTACTGGAAATATGTCTCCGGTGACTGGTTTGTATACAGCTACCAGGACCAGGGCTTCAGTTGGTTGAAACCGCACATCATGGATGGATTGTTCAGCTACAAAAGCGGCTGGCTGACCTATTCGCCGGTCATGATCTTCGCACTCATGGGTTTTTATCACCTCTATAAGAATTACAGGCATCTTTTTCTAGCTTGCTTTGCATTCACAGTCATGTTCATTTACATCGCCTTTGCATGGGATATCTGGTGGTACGGCGGGGCTCTTGGTCAGCGCGCTATGGTCCAGTGTTATCCCATATTGGCCTTCCCGATGGCGGCATTTTACGAAGCAGTATTCAAACGTAAATATTGGAGAATACCTGTAAGCATGTTCCTTGGGTTATGCATCGTTTACAACATCTGGCTGACACACCAGGCACACAAAGGAGGTCTGTTGCGCCCTGGTCATATGACAAAAGCCTATTTCTTCCATATCCTCGGGAAAAAGGAGATCTCGAAAGAGGCGCACAAACTGCTTGACACGCGGCATATCTATACAAAACCATTGGTACGGCCTGTCACCCTGCTCGATTATCACGCGGAGACTGATCCTGAGACTGATTTCTGTACTCAAAAGCGAAAGCAACTTTGCCTAACCGGCCAAAACCAGTACAGCAAGGTTTTTTCCATTCCTGTTGCAGGCCACGACTACAAATGGATGCGGGTCACTGCAGAAGTTTCAGTGACGGACAAGGAGTTTGACATTTGGAAAATGACCCAGCTCACTGTTCAGCAAAAGTTCGATGGAAAGGCCAGGCGAACCCGTATGATCAGATTGCAACGGCACATCAACCCGAACGAAACGAAGAAGGTGTACATCGATGTGAAAAAGCCGCGATCTGAAATTGATGAAATTGTGGTTTATCTTTGGCTTGCCAACAGCACAAAGCCGGTTGGCATCAATCAAATCATTGTTCAAACCCATTGATATATGTTTGTCAACAAAAGCGTTCAGAAAGCGAAAACCCTTGAATATTTCGGCAAGATTGAAGACCAGCTCAATACATTGTGGAACAACCTCGATACGCGTGATGTCGAAAGTTTTGGCGTAAAGCCAACAACAGATACCTGGTCAATACTCCAGATCCTCGAGCATCTCAGGCAGTCTGAAGAATTGTCCCTGAAATACATCAAGTATAAGATCGACAACAACGCCAGGTTCAGGAAGACGGGCTTCTCCGAAAGTCTTAAGATCAAAACGCTTGTCCGCGCCTTCAAGAGCGAACGGAAGTTTAAGGCGCCGGATGTGAATGGTTTGTCTCCTCAAAACGAGGGATTGTCCTACGATGAGATCAAACAAAAATACACCGACATCCGGTCCGACTTCAAATCCTATCTTTCAGGTCTGGACGATTCGTATTTTATTCTCAATGTTTACAAGCACCCCATTATTGGCCGAATCAACCTGCTTCAGATGCTGAAATTCTTCGAGGTCCATGTATCAAGGCACAGGAAACAAATTGAACGAGCCTTATAATATCATCCCGGCAATTGCTGCTGTCAGGAGGCTTGCAATTGTACCGCCGATGAGTGCTTTGATGCCAAACTGGGTCAGGGTCTTGCGCTGGCCGGGAGCTATGGCGCCGATACCTCCGATCTGGATACCGATGGAAGCAAAGTTGGCAAAGCCCAAGAGCGCGTAAGTAGAGATCAGGACAGATTTTTCGGAAAGCTTACCGGCATCAATGAATTCCATCAGGGAACTGTAAGCCACAAATTCATTGAGGATGGTCTTTTCACCCAAGAGCTGACCGACGGCCACCATATCCTGGCCGGAGATCCCGATCAGCCATGCGATGGGTGAGAAAAAGATACCGAAAAGGTATTGGAGCGTCAATCCTTCAAAGGCACCATTGGTCGCTGATTTTATGGTGTCATTCAAGCCGGTGACAGAACCCAGACGCAGGAACAGATCATTGAACAAGTAGATGAAAGCCATGAAGGCGAGCAACATGGCGGCCACATTCACGGCGAGCTTGAGTCCGTCTGTGGTGCCTTTTGACAGGGCATCCAGGAAATTGGATCCCGCTTCGCTCTTAGGCACTTCGATCGTCTTGTCGATCTTTTCCCGTTCAACTTCGGGGAAGAGCATTTTCGCGGCGACAATGGCTGCCGGCGCGGAAATAATGGAAGCCGTGAGCAGGTGCATCCCAAAGAGCTGGCGTCCCGCTTCGGTGTCTCCACCGAGCATGGCCATATAGGCCCCGAATACACCTCCGGCGATGGTCGCCATCCCTCCTGTCATGAGGGTCATGATCTCTGACTTCGTCATCTTTTCCAGGTAGGGTTTGACGACAAGTGGCGCTTCGGTTTGACCGATGAAAATATTGGCAGCTGCAGCAAGGCTTTCGGCCCCGGAGAGCTTCATGGTCTTGCTCATCAGCCAGGCAAAGCCATAGACAACCTTCTGGAGAATACCCAGGTAGTACAAGGCAGAGGACAATGCGGAAAAGAACACGATTGTGGGCAGGACGGTAAAGGCAAATCCGAAATCCCCGGGGATGGCAAGATTGCCAAACAGAAAGCGGGAAGACAAGTCGGATGCATTGATGATCGCTACAAAGAACTGGACTATGCCTTCGAAGACCATCCTGATGAATGGCACTTTCAACAGCGCAAATGCCAGAACGATCTGCAGAGACATACCCATCCCAACAAGGTTCCAGTCTATTTTCTTCCGGTTTGAGCTCAGCAGAAAGCAAATGGCCAACATGCTGACAACCCCAATGATCCCTCTCAAGATATCCATGCTGCAATTATAGGGACGGAAAATAATCAAAATTTTATATTTGACGTGTACAGAATGATAAGACGACCCTACATTATCGGAATATCAGGTGGAAGTGGATCCGGCAAAACGACATTTCTGAATGCGCTCCGCGCGTCATTCCCAGTGAACGAGGTGTGCTTTATTTCCCTGGACGATTATTACCGGCCGAGGGAGACCCAAAAGTTAGATGCTGCTGGGATCCGAAATTTTGATCTGCCTGAGTCCATAGAAGTCGAAACGCTGCGACGGGACCTCAACAGGCTGATCGCCGGTGAGACAATTGAAAAAACAGAGTATGCGTTCAACAATGAACTGGCACAACCCGGAAAAAAAACATTCCACCCCGCACCGGTCATTGTTATAGAGGGATTGTTCATCTACCATTACCCCAGGATCAGGGAATTGTTTGACCTCAAACTTTTTATCCATGCTGAAGACAATTACAAGTTGATCCGGCGCATTAAAAGGGATCAGAAGGAAAGGAATTACCCTGTCGAGGACGTCGTGTACAGGTACGAAAAACACGTCATGCCATCTTATGACAAATACATCAGGCCGTATATGGCGGAAGCGGACCTGGTCATCAACAATAACAGTCCGTTCAGTGAATCGATCAAGGTGATCAAGACTTTTATCAGGACAAAGATTTCCTAGGCCTGCATTTTAGTGACGCCCGGGATTTTAAAATGGGGATCTTGGGCAAACCGGAATTTAAGATACCATCCTCCATTATTTACGAAAAGCATATAATATCCTGCAAAACGATGACATCTCTGCCCATTTTCTTAAAGAATTATGTAGTGCCAAATCACTAAAGAAATAGCATGGCACTAATTAACAAAAAGACTTGCATTTAAAAAGTGATTCTATTCGGAATATCAAATAATTTTTTACTGTTCAGCTTATCAATAAATTGATTCCGAGCCTGTATGTATTGACATGGCGCAGCGCGGGAGTTAAAAATTGTCATGATTTCTGGTGTAAATCTTTTCAGCTGGATGACCTTATGTTTAGGATTTCTGACTCGCCATGTTGGCACGGATGCCAACAGGAACAAGACATGTTTCTTCCAAATATCTTTATACACGCCTCGCTTTTCAGCAGTTTTTCATGTATTTATGATGTGTGTCTTCTTTCTCTTATAAGAACAAGGAAGACTAAAGCTGATATTCTGAGTATTCTTGTCAAACACGACATTCCATACTCCAAGTGTACTGATTGCTTTTAGGAGGCATTCAAATTTTTCTACTTATGATTATATATTAAAGTTATATTTAAGCCTATGAACATTTTAATTGAAAATATACAACGGGTATTGTTTTGGGTATTATTGGCTTCTGTAATTGGTTGCAGTGATGAAGATACTTCCATTACAGAGCCACTCTTCGATGGGGGTCTGGCAGTTAATGGTAATTTTGAATCTGGTCCAGATGGCTGGTTGTTCTTCCCAAATGGGGGTACTTCCGAACTTGATAATATGCTCAGTAATGGTGGAGATGAAAACTCGGCCAAAATCGTTACTGATGGACTCAGCAACCCTGCTATAAAGCAAGAGCGAATTGGCATTGGCACTGTTCAGGCGGGTGATGAGGTTCACATTCAATTTGATCATATAGGATCAAATGAAGGTGAAGGTAGGTTCTTCAATCTTCTCCTCTTTGTGGAACTGGCTAACGGTGAACCAGGTACTCCAATAACTCATATTTTTGATCCCAGGCCCACACTCACAACCACTTGGTCAACATTCACGGGCACTTATACCATACCCAATAACGCTCCTGTCACTGGGGGGATTTCCTTTCTGATTGAATCGGTCTGTGGTGGCGGTGCTGGATGTCGTGTTTCAGCTAACGTAGACAATGTTATTATCAGGCTTAACCCATAATAATGCTGGAAACTTAGGACTTCCTCCAATGGTCCTATAATCGTCATTAAATTATTGAGACTGATGTCCACCATGTCGTGCTTGTCTATTGCACTCGCAGGTAAGGAAATCACCAGGCTGAAGAAGAATCAAAATATTGAGAATAGATAATTTTGGGTTTCTCCTTCCTTGTAAACTGCATATAACGGTCTTGTAAACGCGACGTGACCAGCTATTGCTGGGCATGATCGTCAAATAAGTTGTTGGGCGTTCGTATTTTGGCTTTTCAAATATTTTTATTTCCAGACCTGTATATTAAAATTTTTTCTTATTTCGGAAATGGGCGTATCTAAATAGGGTTCGAACTCCGACCAGGGCCAGGGTTTGTGCATGCGTTTTGCCCTGATGATAAGAATGGGAATGGAGAATAAAAACTTAAAGACATTTTTTACAATATGGATGAGTGTGAAATTTTTAGATAAGCCAAAAGCATCGGCTGACCGATACCCTTTTATGTGTTGCCAGAATCCTAATGTTGTGCCAAAAATCGTCCATATTTTTACCGAGCCTTCACCAAAAAGTGAAATATCACAACCAAAAAGCACATGAGCCACATCATGCGACATAAAAAAAGCTTGGGCTTCCCTTGATATTCCTTTTTTATTATGGCTAAGATGCCCCTTGTATTTTTTATGAAACTTTTCTAAACCTTGCCTCAGTGTTATACCGTCTTCCATTATTGACACAATTTGATTAAGTCGAAGGTCATTGTATTTCATTTCAAGACGATCGGTGGATTGTCTTATCCTCATTGTTCTATCCTGTACTTTATTTCAAAGCTGGGATATTTTCTCATTCATTGTTCAATTTGTTGAGTTCTTCTTCAATGTCATAATCGTTTTGAAGGACCAACCAAAATTTCACCAACAGCTTATACTAAATATTTAGTGAATTATTATTCGTGAAGAACTTTTTGTCTAATTTTTTCAAAAAATATTTAACATTATTTCTTTCTTCTTTTGTATTCTTTTCATTTTAAACCAACTTGTTTCTCTAATCCTTACTTATTTCATCAATCTTCTTTGAGCGCTGTGTTGATTTTTAAATACAAACTGGAATCTGCCAGCTGTTTCTCTTGGGTGAGATTTCCAAATCTTCTATCATTTATGCATGTATTATTGATTTGCCAAATTTGTTGGTCAACTGGCAGATATTCTGATTCAAAAAATTCGATCTTAGCTGATAAAAATTGCAATGCAAGGCATACGAGAAGTATTATATTGATATAGCCTTTCATTTCATGTAATTATTTTCAAGTCTAAACGAGCAAATATTGCTCATAAAATGTTTTAGCAACAGTTATTTAAAGTGAGTCCAATCTTGCCTTCCAATTATTGTCATAATTTCTGCCAACCCTTCATTAATCCTATAATCAATGCTGTCTGACCCGCACATACATCTCCTTTACCCACGTTTTATAATATCACCTGCTTCAAAA
>JBFKJL010000117.1:0-7490 GCA_041631795.1 Saprospiraceae bacterium
ATTAGAAGAAATAATAAAGGCAATGAAGTTATAGTGTCACAGGCCGGATGGGCCGGTATCATGCTCGGCCGCCTGGACATCTTCTTTGAAAAGGGACGTAAAAAGAAATGTGTGACGTGTAAAAATACGCTTATCAGGTAATTTAGCTGATACTTAATCAGTTACAAATAAGTTAAATACTTAGAACATAAAATATTGCAAAACATACATTTACATATTTATATTTTTTATATTGAATGATCTTTAATATTATTGATTAAGATTTGGGTGTTTTTTGCAAAAAATGCTTTTCATCCTTTTGAAAGGTCGGCATTTCTTCCAATATTTGTTTCACTCCCAACTTAAACCGGATTTAGATAAAAACCAATTTTATTATAGATTCGGAAATTATGAGGTCGAATTTATCCCGTATTCAGTAAATTATTAATCTCAAAACGAACACCTGAATGATACAAGATCATACATCTGTGTGGCAGAGTTGTTTGTCGATCATAGAAAATGCGATAAACCCAAAATCCTTCAATACATGGTTTAAACCCATCCGCCCCCTAAAACTTGAGAGAAATGTGCTGACGATCCAGGTCCCCAATAAGTTCTTTTACGAATATCTTGAAGAACATTACCTCAAAACTTTGAAGCGTACAATTTACCAGGTTTTAGGCCCGCAGGGTCAGCTTGAATATAACATCGTTGTCAAAGACAGGGAGCCTCAAAAGCACAATGATCAGAATGGTGGATTTTCATATAAGGATATTAAAAACCCTTTTGTCATTCCCGGCTTGAAAAAAACTCGTATTGATTCCAATCTGAATAAAAAATACGTTTTTGAAAATTACATTGAGGGAGACTGCAACAGGCTTGCACGGTCTGCCGGTATTTCCATCAGCCGAAAACCCGGAGGTACGGCTTTTAATCCACTCGTGATCTATGGTGATGTGGGTCTGGGCAAAACACACCTCGTCCATGCCATCGGCAATGAAATAAAGAAAAACGATCTTGACAACAATGTCCTGTACATCACAACTGAAGGCTTTACAAATCAGATCGTTTCCGCCATCAAGAATAACACCATTGATGATCTGCAAAGTTATTACCAAATGATCGACACACTGATCATTGATGACATTCAGTTTTTGGCAAACCGCGACAAGACCCAGGACATCCTGTTCAATATTTTCAATCAACTGCATCAAACAGGCAAACAGATCATTCTGACATCAGACAGACCCCCGAAAGACCTTGAAGGTATGAAAGACCGTATCCTGAACAGGTTCAAATGGGGATTGACAGCCGATCTGAAATCACCGGCTTTTGAAACTCGAATGGCAATCATAGAAGAAAAAATCGGCAGTGAAGCCTCTGATGTCCCCAAAAACGTCCTTGAATACATTTGCTTCAATATCAAGAACAATATCCGCGAGCTAGAAGGTGTGATGATATCACTACTCGCACAGGCGAATCTCAACAACCGGGAAATCGATATCGAACTCGCAAAGGAAGTCATCAGGAGTTTTGTCACCCAGGTCAATAAAGGCATTACAGTAGAGAACATCACCAGGCTAGTGGCTGACCATTTTGAAGTCTCCATTGAAAAACTTCAGGGCAAAACCCGCAAACGGGCAGTTGTCATTGCCAGGCAATTGTCGATGTACCTGGCAAAAAATTACACAAAAAGTTCACTGAAGACTATCGGGGACAACTTTGGAGGCAGGGATCACAGTACGGTCATTTACTCCGTTAAGGCTGTCCAGGATCTCATCGATACCGACATTCTTTTCAAGGGTACCGTCGCTGAACTGGAAAAGAAAGTCCAATTGAGCCTGCTCGGTTAAGGTCCTTTCCCGTTCGTCATATCACATATCCAGCATCCGCCAGATGGTATCCTTGAGCGCCTGTAATCCGTCACCAGTGACCGAGGATATAAAGACATGCGGGATATCCAGTTCCAAATGACTGTTGATCAAATCTTTCAATTCATCGTCAAGCAAATCTGATTTGGAAATGGCCAGCAATCGTGGCTTGTCCATCAGTTCGGGGTTGTATTTCTTCAGTTCCTCTACAAGGATTTTATACTGCTTTGTAATGTTATCCGCATCCGACGGCACGAGAAATAATAGCAATGCATTTCTTTCAATATGCCTGAGGAACCTGAGCCCAAGTCCTTTCCCTGCATGGGCGCCTTCAATGATGCCTGGAATATCCGCCATGATAAATGACCGGTGATCACGATATTTTACGATCCCGAGGTTAGGGATCAATGTTGTGAAAGCATAACTTGCAATCTTTGGTTTAGCGGCAGTAATACTGGCAAGAAGTGTGGATTTTCCGGCATTGGGAAAACCGACAAGACCCACATCAGCGAGCACCTTGAGTTCCAGGATTTTCCACTCTTCCTTTCCCGGCTCCCCGGGTTGGGCAAACCGAGGCGTCTGCCGCGTTGGAGATTTGAAATGCGTGTTGCCGAGGCCACCACGGCCACCTGCTACCAGGATAACCTCCTCCCCATCCTCGGTGATCTCGCATTCAACGCTTCCCGATTCTGCATCCCTGGCTACCGTACCCAGCGGCACCTCCAGGATGACATCTTCCCCCTCAGCCCCCGTCTTATTGTTGCCGCTGCCATTTTCTCCTTTTTTGGCAATGACGTGCTTGCGGTATTTGAGCGGCAACAAGGTCCAGAGATTTTTATTGCCACGCAGAATAATGTGCCCACCCCGCCCGCCATCACCTCCATCGGGGCCACCTTTGGGCGTTCTCCTGTCCCTGTAAAAGTGGACAGAGCCGGCACCTCCTGCCCCGGACCGGCAGCATATCTTGACATAATCGACAAAATTCCGTTCGCTCATAGTGCGTCTATCTTCGGTTAGGGCCTTTTCAAAACTGAAATTATTAGTACTTTGCTTTTTTATCGCCTCACAAAGTTAACAAAGGTACAATGACTGAAAAGATACACCAGGGTTATGTTAAAATCTCGCGTAAAGACCACATGGCGACTGTGGAATTTTTTCATCCTGCACACAATTCGCTGCCGGGAAAACTCCTTGCACAATTGAAACAAGCCATCGAAGCCTGCAACGATGATCCCGGTGTCCAACTGGTATTGCTTAAAAGTGGTGGTGATAGGACATTTTGCGCGGGGGCATCTTTTGACGAACTGGCCCGGATCAGGAATACAACTGATGGCAAGGTATTTTTCATGGGTTTTGCAGAAGTCATTAATGCAATAAGGAAATCCTCCAAAATCGTTATTGGCCGGATTCATGGTAAAGCCGTGGGCGGGGGTGTGGGCCTAGCTGCCGCTACCGATTACACCCTGGCCACCAGGTATGCCTCGGTCAGGTTAAGCGAACTGGCTGTCGGTATCGGCCCATTTGTCATTGGACCTGCCGTAGAACGAAAGGTGGGGATGTCCGCATTCAGCCAGATGTCCCTGAGTCCCAATGAATGGCGCACTGCCGAGTGGGGCAAAACTCGCGGACTCTACCAGGAAGTCTTTCAGTCCACAGATCAATTAGATGCCTACATCGATCACTTCACGGAAAGTTTAATGAAAATGAATCCCGGTGCCCTGAGCCAACTCAAAAAAATTTTCTGGGAGGGCACGGACCACTGGGACCGTCTTCTTGAGGATCGTGCCGAGATGAGTGGATCACTCGTTTTGTCTGATTTTGCTCAAAATGCCATTTCTTCATTTCTAAAAGCCTAAAGTTAGCTGAAAGCTGAAAGCTCAAAGCTCAAAGCTGAAAGCTGAAAGGTGAAAGCTCAAAGCTCAAAGCTGAAAGCTCAAAGCTGGAAGCTGAAAGGTGAAAGGTGAAAGGTGGAAGGTGGAAGGTGAAAGGTGAAAGGTGGAAGGTGGAAGGTGAAAGGCGTTTTAAAATATCAAGCCTTTTCAGCTTGGGTCGGGACAACTTCTAGCCTTGAGCTTCTAGCTTTGAACTTCTAGCTATGAGCTTCTAGCTTTGAACTTCTAGCTTTGAACTTCTAGCTTTCAGCTTTCAGCTTTGAGCTTTCAGCTAATTATATGTGACTTTTTGAACCTGTCCCGTCTTAAGGGTGTAAATCACTTGTTCTGGTACCGCTTCCCAGGATGAGAATGTAAGAAAACGAGGATTTTTTCAGGGATTATCACATAATTCCACCTTTTAACACTCTATTTGACTTTATTTTAACACCTTTACATTTAACACTGGGGGATCATAATTATGATGCCTCATGAAAGCTCCTTACACCCAGGGAGCTTTCTTTGTTTATACACAATAAAGTTCATTTTTACTTTCTGTGACCAAGTTATTCCAGGACATTAAGATATTTGATCAAGCTTTTTCCAGAAATTTCAGCAGATACGATTTTTGAACAAATTGAGGTATGGTGCATGCAGCTTACCGAGTACCAGGATGATATTGACCACATGGCATTGCTCAACTTTCATAAACTTCTATTTAGAGACTTCTACAGGTACTCATGTTCAATAATTGGAATTTAATTCCTTTATTATCAGGTCTTTCAAGATGATGTTCTCAGTTGCAATTGTCGTTAATCCTGAGCATAAATATTTTAACTTGAGATTTGCTTCGAAAAGCAATTGTTGAAAATCTTTACGCTTTGCTAATCGCGTTAAAGTTTCTTCAGTCAACAATAATTGCGCAAAATTTAGATGACCCGCCGAGGTTTCAAGCACACTGGGTAAATTATATGCTTCTTGTTCCCCCAGGAAGGCACGGATGGATTTAATGATATCTATGAATTCATCATTGACAACAGAGGTGTATTCCAGTTGGGTATTATAGTGAATTAATTGCTCTCTGACTACAGTATTGCTCAGTTCATTGACAAAGACCTTTGAAATATTTATGCTATTGGGGTTATAAAACATATACTTCCTAATACTACTCGGATTGACTGTGATCGGATCTTCCAGACCTTTATATCCAATGTTGAACAACTGTGTATGTAAGGTTTCTATTTC
This sequence comes from Saprospiraceae bacterium, assembly GCA_041631795.1. Classification (GTDB taxonomy): domain Bacteria; phylum Bacteroidota; class Bacteroidia; order Chitinophagales; family Saprospiraceae; genus JBFKJL01. Next base: position 4,967 of record JBFKJL010000117.1, read on the forward strand.
ATGACACGTTTTCAGGTTGACTTCAATGTTAATAGAGTCCAATACCAATTCTTCAACAAGCTTGGTCAGCTTTGTAATCTCGACGATCTTAAACTTCCTGTTCTCATTCCAATTGTTGATTTGTAGTGCAATTAAAATTCCGATAACAACAAGTAGGATCTCTCCCAGTGCATATTTAAAATACTTACGGGTATTCCCTACAGAAAGTATATTTTTTCTGATTTTCCGAAAAAAATTGAGCATTGGAAAATGATTAGTGGCTCTGACACACAATAATCAAATATAGGCAATAACTGTATATGTGAATACGCGCACCAACTTTATAGTCTCATTTATAAACTGCCTTTATATTTTTATATATTTTCCCGATCAGTAATATTGAAGAGTTGGCTCAACCGAAATTTATCAATGTCATCCTTCCCCTGGCTGTGCCGAGGATATACACCTATGAAGTCCCTCCAACTTTGCAGGCCCAGGTCGACTTTGGCATGCGCGTTGAAGTTCCCCTGAGAAGCAAATTGTACTCAGCTATAATTGTCGAAACTGATGTCAAACCGGACCCTCAGCACAAACCGCGCAAGATCGTTTCCATGATCGATACGTCAGCCATCATAACCCGCGAACAATATCAATTCTGGCAGTGGCTGTCATCCTACTACATGACGACGATTGGCGAGGTGATGAATGTGGCTGTTCCTGCAGGCCTGAAACTCAGCAGTGAATCGAAGATCATTGCCATGCCAGGACTCATGGATAAGGCAGGAGACATGTCTGACCACGAGTTCCTCATTGCTGAGGCCATCAGCATAAGGGAAGAGCTGACCATCCAGGAGATCCAGGACATCCTGGATAAAAAGACGGTCTTTCCTGTCATCAAGAACCTTCTTGAAAAAGGGGCCATTCTGATCAAGGAAGAATTGAAAACAAAATACAAGCCAAAGATTGAAGACTTCATTGTGCTGTCGGACAGTTACGACCGCACAGATCTCAGCGGAGCCTTTGAAAAGATCAAAAGGTCAGAACACCAAACACATGCATTTCTCAGCTATATCAGTCTCAGCAAGGACAAACCTGTTGTCTCAAAAAAAGACGTGCTTGAAATGTCGGGCATGAAAGGAGCCGTGGTCAAAGCACTCGAGAAAAAGGGTTTGGTGGATATCATCCGCAAAGAAGTCAGCCGTTTTGGAGGACAAATCATAGAAACCAGCGAACCACCTCCCCTCAGTACAACACAGCAGGAAGCTCTTGATTCCATTCATAAGCAGTTCGGGGATAAAGACATCCTCCTTCTATTTGGTGTAACTGGCAGTGGCAAAACACGGATATACATGGAACTGATCCGGGAAACCATGGCGAAGGGTCAACAAGTCCTTTACCTGTTGCCTGAAATTGCGCTGACAACTCAAATCACTGCCCGGCTCCAAAGTGTTTTTGGCGATAAAATTGGGATCTACCACAGCCGGATGAACAACAATGAAAGGGTCGAATTGTGGAATGCCACACTGAACAATAAACCCATACTACTCGGTGCGCGGTCAAGCTTGTTGCTCCCCTTCAGAAACCTGGGGCTGATCATCGTCGATGAGGAACACGACCCTTCGTATAAGCAAAACGACCCGGCGCCGCGCTACAATGCACGTGATGCCGCGATATACCTCGCTTCAATGAATGGCGCCAAAGTCATCCTCGGCACAGCCACGCCATCGTTGGAAACATACCAGAACACGATTGACAAAAAATACGGTCTTGTCAAAATTCTTGAACGTCACGGCGCATCTGTGTTGCCGGAACTGACAGTTATCGACCTGAAAGAACAATACTCGAAAAACCTGATGTCTTCACTCTTCAGCAAACCTCTCGTGGATCTGATCCAGGCCGCGCTTGCCAATAAAGAACAAAGCCTGATCTTCCAGAATCGCAGGGGATATGCCCCCACCTTACAATGTGTCACTTGTGACTGGCACGCCGGGTGTCCCAATTGTGATGTCGGACTGACTGTACACAGGTATTTTGAAGAGTTGCGGTGCCATTATTGCGGATTCCGGGCACCCATCCCCAGGGACTGCCCACAGTGCGGTTTTGACCAGTTGAAAAAGATCGGTTTTGGCACACAAAAAATAGAGGATGAGATCAAGGCCATCTTTCCAACTGCCCGTGTACGGCGGATGGATTACGACACCACAAAAACCAAAAACGCCTATGAAAGGATCCTCAATGACTTCAAGGAACAAAAAATTGATATCCTCGTTGGTACACAAATGATCACCAAGGGCATGGACTTTCACAATATTTCAGTGGTGGGCATTTTACTGGCCGACAAGATGCTGTACTTTCCCGATTTCCGCGCCCACGAGCGGGCATTCCAATTGATTACCCAGGTCAGTGGACGCGCGGGGCGACGGGCGAGACAAGGTAAGGTGGCCATCCAGACCTTCAATCCCGACCATCCCGTCATCCTTGAGACCTTAACCTACAATTACAGCCGTTTCTACAAACGCGAATTGCGTGAGCGCAAGCGGTTTTA
>JBFKJL010000118.1:0-7439 GCA_041631795.1 Saprospiraceae bacterium
CATAAGGATCAAGTAAATTCTTCAGATTTTGGATTTCTTCAATATCGAAAAATGAAAAATTTTCATGACTGAGCAATAACCTCTTACAATTTGATGCGCGGATCATTGTACTGCAGGTATTCTCAAACTGCTTCCTGAAATTTTCAAGGCGTTTGTCGTTTGTCAGACCCATGCTGCGATGAAACATAAACCTGCGGTGATTTCCACCGGCATAAATAACCATATGACGATGATCGCGAGCACCAAAATCGGGATACAAAATGCTTTGAGAAGAAAGTACATCACGATTTCCATAGAAGAACTGTTGCAGAGTGGTGGTCCCGGTCTTATGGATACCGATATGAATGATGGCTTCAGTAATTTTTTTATGATCTGGGGATGAGTTTGACACTATAGAACTTTTGACAAGGGTTTAATATATGTCAAAAAATTGATTTTAAGGGTTGAATTACAAATATCTTTAACCAATTACGGCTCCTTGTAGGGCCATACAAAATCCGGAAACTGTGTTATTAAATTTAAATCCATTATAATTCCATTTTTCAAGGAGATCAAACGTATCCTTCATTGAACATTCCATTGTATTTTATTAATATATTTTCCTATAATCACAGATAATCTCAATTTACGATTCATCGAATTTGCAAATAAACATTGACCTATGCGCAGTAGAACAGAAGATTATCAACGGCAGGTTAAGAAAAAGTTTTTCCTCTATAACAGTCTTTTTTTGAACTTGCCTTACGCACGCTCTGAAAATGTCGGCAAATTTATACCCCTTCTCGTGGAGGTGTGTAAACATGGTCTTGAGAACGGAAAGAGCCCGACAGAAATCATGGATGCTTTTTTCGATAATCAATTGTTTTACAAGTCCGAACAAGACAAGATAGCCTTTATGTTCAGGGTCATTCAATACGTCGAAAGGCAAATTGTCCTCTTTGACAGCGTCGAGGATGCCGCTTTTCCTGAGTTGCACCAGGCACGAGATGTCCTGTCCATCGAGGATTTTTTCCAGTCTGTGGATAACGAAAGGCATTGGGATAAAATCAGGTCCAAGCTTTCAAAATTCAGTGCCCGGCCTGTATTTACGGCCCACCCAACTCAATTTTATTCTCCAGTCATCCTTGACATCATCAAGGATCTGAGTGCGCTCATCCAAAACAACAAAATATCAGATATTGATACCAAACTCCAGCAATTGGGACTGACTTCCCTTATCAATACATCAAAGCCATCGCCCCTCGATGAAGCCCGGAATATCCTGTACTTTTTGCGCTATGTTTATTATGATGCGATTGGCGCGTTATACACCTCGCTTAAAGAGAAAGTCAAGGATCCTGATTTTGAGAACTACAACCTGGTGAAATTGGGTTTCTGGCCCGGGGGAGACAGGGACGGCAATCCTTTTGTGACTCCAGAGATCACAATTCAAGTCGCCGATGAATTGCGCATGACTCTGATGAAATGTTATTATCATGACGTCAAATTGCTTCAGAAGAAATTGACATTTCGGAAAGTGATACCAGTCCTCGATCAATTGCGCCTCGATATTTACAAGGCAATGTTTAATAAACAGGTAGTCCTTCCAAAAAACGACATTCTGGAGCCGCTTGTGCTTGTTCGAGACCTGATTCAGTCCGAATACCATCACTTATTTGTGGAGGACATCACAGCTTTCATTGACAAAGTTCACCTCTTCGGCACCCATTTCGCTACCTTGGACATCCGTCAGGACCACAGCGTCCATGTTGAAGTCATGACTGCCATCCTCAAATATGCAGGTTATATCAAGGAAGCCATAAGTGAGCTTGATGATGCGACCCTCACACGGATACTGATCGCAGCGGATCACGATTTAAACCCCCTGGAATTTGACGAAGAAATCGTCCAGCATACCCTCTCAAACATCAGGCAATTAAAGGATATCCAAAATAAAAATGGTGAAGTTGGATGCAATCGATACATTATCAGTAATTCTGAAGATATCTTTTCAGTCCTTTTTGTCTATGCATTATTCCGCTGGAGTGGTTGGGATCCGGGACACATTACCGTTGATATTGTCCCGTTGTTTGAAACGATGAAAGGCATGTCAAGGTCAAATGATATTATGATTGCATTATTCAAGTTGCCTGAATACAGGCGGCACGTGGCATCAAGGGATCATGTCCAGACCATCATGCTCGGTTTTTCTGACGGCACAAAAGATGGCGGGTATCTCAAAGCCAATTGGTCCATTTTCAAGACCAAGGAAAACCTCAGTGCCGTTTGTCGGTTTCATGACATCAAGCCTGTCTTCTTTGATGGCCGCGGTGGTCCACCTTCGCGTGGTGGTGGCAAAACCCAGCGCTTTTACGCGGCGCAAAGCCCGAGAATTGATAATCATGAAATTCAATTGACTATCCAAGGGCAGACCATTTCAAGCCTGTACGGAACTCAAGAGAGGTTTTCATACAATATTGAGCAATTGATCGTTGCAGCGCTTTCAAATACGCTTTACGGAGAGAGCCATGATATTTCTGAAGATGACAGGGCATTGCTCGAATCCCTTTCGGAACGGAGCTTTGAAAAATATGATGAGCTGAAACAACATCAAATGTTCATACCATATCTTGAGGAAATAAGTACATTGAAATATTACAGTAAAGCCAATATTGGCAGTCGGCCAAGTAAAAGGGGACAGTCTGATAGGTTGACACTTAAAGACTTGCGTGCCATATCCTTTGTGGGATCCTGGAGTCAGTTGAAGCAAAACGTGCCGGGGTATTACGGCATCGGGACTGCACTGTACGAGGCAGAAATAGAATTGGGACTTCAACCGCTTCAGGCACTTTTCAAACGTGTGCCTTTTTTCAAGTCCCTTATCCAAAACAGCATGATGTCCCTTTCAAAGAGCTACTTTGAGTTGACACGATATCTCGAAAATCACGATAGGTTTGGGGCTTTTTGGCTGATGTTGTACAATGAATATGTTCTCACAAGGGATATGTTGTTGAAAATTTCAGGCTACAGTGAATTGATGGAAGAAGAGCCTGTATCACTGGCCTCCATAAAAATAAGAGAAGATATCGTACTTCCCTTATTGGTCGTTCAGCAATATGCTCTTCAGAAAGTGGCCCGGAATGTTCCCGAGAAAGATGCCTATGCGAAAATGGTCTCTCGTTCGCTGTATGGCAATATCAACGCAAGTCGTAATTCTGCTTAATTCTGATTGAGAAGCTATTGTTTTTGTCAAAACGATACCTCGAGAAGTTGAATTAATCACAAGTCAGGCTTACCTTGAAATTACAATAGATACAGATGAATTATACAGATCACTGGAACCACAAATACATAAATACACCGGATGATAAACTGGGATGGTACGAGGATGTCCCCACCCATACCCTGGATTTGATAAGGGCTTGTCATTTGCCTGTGGATGCTCATATTTTGTTGATTGGTGCCGGCACAACCACACTCGTGGAAAGTCTCCTTGAAAACGGTTTTACAAACCTGACTGTAAACGATCTGAGTAGTGCAGCTGTCCAAATTCTCCAGGAAAGGCTGGGCAACAGGAAAGATCAGGTCAGATGGGTGATTGACGACCTCACACATCCCGATGCCCTCAAGCGACTTGAAAAGATTGATCTATGGGTCGACAGGGCAGTTTTGCATTTTTTCAACAAGCCGAAAGAGCAGAAGGCATATTTTGATCTTTTGAGAACACTTGTGAAGGCAGGAGCTTATGCGTTGTTTGCAGAATTCAGTCTAAGTGGGGCAACCAAATGCAGCGGCCTGGATGTGTTTAGATACAATACTCAGATGCTCAAAGAACGTCTTGGTGGATCGTATATCCTGATCAGGGAGGCTGACGTCATTTACACGATGCCTTCCGGCGACCGGAGGGACTATATTTATGCGCTGTTTAAAAATATGGCAAATGGGGAATCCGCGTATTGAAAATCTGAAAGTTGATTTTCCCTTGGTCCTGGATGGGGGGTTATCTGATGAACTGGTCCGCATGGGTCTCAATTTTCAATCCAGGCTTTGGACCGCCTCAGCCCTTATTACTCAACCGCAAACTATCGTTCAGGCTCACCTCAATTACCTCCGGGCCGGTGCACGGTGCATGACCACCGCCTCATATCAAGCCACCATACCCGGTTTTCAGTCTCTCGGTTATTCGCAAGAGGAAGCAAGGAATTTGATATTGAAATCAGTCGACCTGGCCCATGAAGCAATTGAGATATTCCACAAGGATTCGAAGAGGACAGAAGCCTGTTACGTGGCGGCCAGCATAGGGCCTTATGGTGCTTTTTTGGCAGATGGATCTGAATATCAAGGGAGGTACGAAGTGCATGACCGAGTGATGGAGGAATTTCATTCAGAGCGGATCCATCTTCTGGATAATAGCGGGGCAGACTTCCTGGCCGTTGAGACCATTCCTTCTTACCGCGAGATGGAGGTGATTGCGGAAATATTAAAAGACACACAAACGCCGGCATGGGTGTCGTTTTCCTGTCGGGATGTTGCACACATTTCAGATGGGACTCCTGTCACAAAATGCGTCGAGTCATTAAAAGATCATCCCGGTATTTTCGCCATCGGGGTCAATTGCACTTCACCTCGATTTATATCTGGGCTATTGAAGGAACTTAAATCTGCAATGGGAGATAAGAAACTCATCGCTTATCCAAATTCCGGCGAAAAATATAATGTGAAATCTCAATCATGGGATGGCCAATATCATCATGACATAAATGAAGACAAAATTCGTGATTGGCTGAATTTAGGTGTAGATATCATTGGCGGGTGTTGCCGAGTCGGACCAGATCTGATCAGGATGATGGCTGTACAGGTCGCTGATTATAAAAATTACGTACCTTCTGACCCAAATGATGATGCTTAAGCACAGTCTTCTTTTAGTATCAATTATTTTGGCGGCTTGCCAGCCAAAGGACAATCAAATAGACGGACGCAACTCCCAATTGATCCTAGATGATGGGATATATGTTGAGAAATTTGACTCCAGTGTTGTCGATCCGGACAGGTACACGGCCAACAATAGAATTTTTACAACTGGAAGGACTTTTACCTATGCGTATCACTATGAAGACCTTTCAGGCCGGCAGTTTGTTTTTGCAGAAAACGAAGGGGCTTCAGAACTCGATTTTCGTGAAAGGGCAAGGGCGTGGCATTTTATACCTCTTGATTCTATGGCAGGTCATGCGATAAGCAAAATAAGACTGGAAGTTGAATATGGTCTTGAACCCATGGTTAGAAATAATCCTGATTATAACCAGACGGTCATATCATACCATTATCCACAGAATGACGGCCACCAGAATTTCAGTGAATCGACAGGATTGATTGAAAATGACATGAATATTTGGATGCACCCCCCAAGGCAGAAGCTGTTCAGAATATTGGAGCTTAACCCCTTTCCCTTTATCATGGCACCGTATGAGCAGGGACAATCCTGGTCCTGGAAGTTGACTATTGGCGATTTTTGGGGTGACGAGCGTTGGAAAACCTGGGAAGGATCGATCACAAATGAATATCGCTACACGATCATCGGCAAGGAAATGGTCTCTACTGGCATGGGGTTGCTTGAATGCCTTGTCATTTCAGCATCTGCCCAAAGTCGTATTGGAAATACAAAATTGATCTCTTATTTCAATCCGGACTTCGGTTTTGTAAAATTGGACTATACGAATATTGATTCCACTAAATTTGTCCTCGAACTCAAGCAATTTGAACATTCTGATTCGGCAACGAATGCAGAACAGTGAATACTATTTTCTCAGGAGGCCAAGATTATTGAATGGCAGGATTATTTTATATTGATATCAAGTTCATCACCAATCTAAAAGCCATCAGCATTGTTGGGTTTATGTTATTCTTCTGGCCGTTGGCAATGTCACAGGAGATTTGTGACAATGCCATTGATGACGATGCCGACAGCCTGGTGGACCTGAATGATCCTGACTGCAAGTGTGAAAGCCTTTTGCCATCTTCATTGATACCAAACCCGTCATTTGAAGAGATGACATGCTGCCCAATAGAAAACGAAAGATTGGATTGCGCGGTTGGATGGGTCCAGGCCTCTGCTCCCACGACAGATTATGTTCATACATGTGGGGGATATCTTGGAAACACATCCATACCGGCGTTTGCGCCGCTGCCGTTTCCGGATGGTGAGGGCGGGGTGGGGTTTCGTGATGGACAAATGCATGCGGGATCAAATTACAAAGAATATGTGGGGGCCTGTCTCACCCAGAAGATGAAATCCGGAACCAACTATAAACTCGATTTTTTCGTTGGCTTCAGGAATAATGTTCAAGGCAGTCAAAACCTGAAAATTGCAGTTTTTGGCAGTCCAGATTGCAATCAATTGCCGTTCGGAGGAAATGATAATGACATTGGTTGCCCGGCCAACACAGGTCTTTATAACTTGATTGGAGAATCCAGTGTGAGTGGTTCAGGTGAATGGATAAATGTGACAATCGAATTTGTTGCGCAACAGGACTATGAAGTGATAGTCCTTGGTCCTGCTTGCGCGCCCCACCCGGACTTCCGGCTTGACCCATATTTCTACCTGGACAGGTTGACATTAGCTGAATCAACAGCTTTTGGCATCCCATTGGAACAGATCACCGGTCGAATCTGTGATCACAATCTTATGCTATATATTGAAAGCAATCCCGGATACACCTACCAGTGGTATAAAGATGGCATTGCACTTGAAGGCGAAACACATCCGGTCTTGCATCTCAGCTCTGATACTGACGGTGAGGGCGTTTACTCTGCAGTGGTCACGACTCAGGAAGGTTGTTTCAATTCCCAGGGTTTTCAATTATCAATTCCACCATACCCCGGATTTGAAGAGGTGAGGATCTGTGAAGGCGAGAATTATTCACTCGGCGGACAAATTTTTGACCAACCGGGTCATTATGAAGTTCTCATCCAGGCTGAAGACGGTTGTGATTCCCTGGTTCAACTCAACCTTGAGGTCAATGAGCATTCTGACTTCACCCTGAATGATACAATTTGTGAAGGCGACATTTATCATTTGCATGGAATAGAAGCCAGTCAGCAAGGGGTCTATGAAACAACGATCAGTAATGATCGGGGTTGCGATAGTGTGATCACCTTAAACCTGAATATTGTCGGCGCAGGTTTAGGGATTGATATTCAAAGGGTTATTGTTGTAGAGCTCGGCGAACCGATCAAAATCGAACCTGCATTTTGTGATCCTCGCCTGGTATCCTTTATCTGGAGTACAGAATTATGCCATGTCCTGTCATCCGGGAAGGCGCTTGAAAATTTTATACCAATCAATGATATGCTCCTGCTATTTGATGCCTACGATATGTTCGGTTGCCGTTTGAGAAAGACAGTTGAAATCCGTATTGAATCAGAATATAGGATTTACATTCCAAACGCCTTTTCTCCGAACG
>JBFKJL010000119.1:0-7387 GCA_041631795.1 Saprospiraceae bacterium
CAAACCGGGATTCAGGTCACAGATCAAAGAAACTTTTACTCCCAATACACTGACACAAGCTGAAAAAGATGCGGGCTGGAAACTGCTGTTTGACGGCAAATCCTTTGAAGGCTGGCGCGGATACAAAAAGGATAAGGTCAGCGATGTGTGGCGCATCAGCAATGATGCCATGACGCTGGAAACCGTCGTCCGGCCCGATGGCAGTTGGTTCATTGAAGGTCATAATGATATCATTACGGTCGACCAGTATGAAAATTTTGAACTGAACCTGGAATGGAAGATCCAGAACTGCGGCAACAGTGGAATCTTTTTCCTTGTCCAGGAACTCGAAGATTATGATGAGGCTTACTACAGTGGTCCCGAAATGCAGATCCTCGATAATGTGTGTCATCCTGATTCCAAATTTCCCACGCATAGAGCTGGGGATCTTTACGACCTGATCGAATGCAAATTCGTCGCAGTCAAGCCTGCAGGGGAATGGAACAAAGTTAGGCTGATCATAAACAACGGCAAGGTGGAACACTGGCTTAACGGGCATAAGGTTGTGGAATACGAACTCTGGACAGATGAATGGAATGAGATGATCGCCAACAGTAAATTCAGCGACTGGCCTATGGCTAAAACGAGAAAAGGCCACATATCCTTACAGGAACACGACGACAAGGTCTGGTTCAGGAACATCAAGATATTAGAACTGTAATATTTCAAATACGCACAATGAAAACAAACACGAAAATTCAACTCTCCCTGATGATGTTCCTCGAATTTTTTATATGGGGTGGATGGTTTGTGACGCTGGGGACGTTCCTGGGCAACAATCTCAATGCCAGTGGCGGCCAGATCGGCCAGGCATTTTCGACACAATCATGGGGTGCCATCATCGCACCGTTCATCATAGGCCTTATCGCAGACAGGTATTTTAATGCGGAAAGAATCCTGGGTGTTTTGCACCTCATGGGTGCATTCCTCATGTACCAGATGGCCGGTGCGGGCCATTTTAGTGCTTTTTATCCCTACGTGCTGGGCTATATGATCTTGTATATGCCCACATTGGCGCTGGTGAATTCCGTATCTTTCAATCAAATGAATGATCCATCCCGGGATTTTCCGCAGATCAGGGTGTGGGGCACTATAGGCTGGATCGTTGCCGGACTGGTCATTTCGTATGTCTTTCACTGGGATGCGCCTGAAGCCATTGCCGGTGGCATGCTGAAAAACACATTCCTCATGGTGGCCATCGCTTCAGCAGTCCTGGGCTTGATGAGTTTTACATTGCCAAAAACCCCGCCCAAAGCTGAAAAAGGTGAAAAAGTGACGATCAGCGATATCCTTGGTCTCGAAGCTCTGAGCCTTGTGAAAGACAGGAATTTCCTGGTCTTTATCATTTCCTCTGTCCTGATCTGTATTCCCCTGGCTTTTTACTACGCCCAGACTAATCCATTCCTTGTCGAAGCGGGCATGGCCAATCCCACAGGTAAAATGACTCTTGGCCAGGCTTCTGAAGTGATTTTTATGCTGTTGCTACCGCTTTTCCTGAAACGCTGGGGCATCAAGATGACCCTACTGGTGGGTATGGCCGCATGGACATTGCGGTATGTCCTGTTTGCCTACGGCGATGGCGGCGAATTGGCCTTTATGCTCATCCTGGGCATTGTCCTGCATGGCATCTGCTACGATTTCTTCTTTGTGTCCGGCCAGATCTATACAGATTCCAAGGCCGGGGAAAAGTATAAAAGCGCAGCCCAGGGATTGATCACACTGGCCACCTATGGCCTGGGTATGCTGATTGGGTTTTGGGTGACCGGTCTCATTACAGACAAATATCTGCTTGCAGATGGCAGCCATGACTGGAACAGTATCTGGATATTCCCAGCTGTGTTTGCTGCAGCCGTGCTTGTCCTGGTTATTTTGTTTTTCAAGAACGAGAAGATAGCATACGATGACAATTAGTTTTTGGTTTCTAGTTTCTAGTTTCTAGTTTTTAGTTTTTATCTTTTCCACTATGAAAAGAAAAGTTTCCAGACGGGACAGCTTGAAATCATTAAGCCTTCTCGGACTATCCTTTGGTTTTGATCCTTCTGATTACACCCTGGTCACCCGGAAGTTCTCACCGCGCCAGGATGAAAAGATAAACACCACATCCCGAAAACTCACGGCCATTACATGTGGAGCAGGCGCTCGTGGGAATACCTATGGCAATTATGCCCTCAAGTATCCTGGAGAACTCGACATTATCGGCGTCGCAGAACCGATAGAGATCAGGCGAAAACGATATGCAGAAAAACACGATATCCCAACAGAAAATGTCTACTACACATGGGAGCAATTTTTCGAAAGGGATAAATTCGCGGATATTGTCATTATCACAACGCCCGATGACCTGCACCATGGCCCTGCAATGTCTGCCCTGGAAAAAGGTTATGACGTTCTTCTCGAAAAGCCTATAGCCCAGACCTGGAAAGAATGCCGCGACATCCTCAAAAAACAAAAGGAAAAAGACGCCATCGTCGCTGTCTGTCATGTTTTGCGCTATGCGCCTTATTATCGGAAAGTGAAATCAGTCATGGATTCGGGATTGATGGGCCAGGTTGTGAGCCTGCAGCATTTTGAACCCATTGAACATGCCCACATGGCCCATTCCTTTGTTCGAGGCAACTGGCGGCGAAAAGAAGATACAAATCCCATCATCCTTGCCAAGTCGTGCCATGATCTGGATATCATGCGTTGGTGGCTTGGCGTTTCGTGTCACTATGTGTCGTCCTTTGGGTCACTTTCCTGGTTTACACCAGAAAATGCACCGATGGGGTCTTCAATGAGATGTACCGATGGTTGTGCTATTGAATCGGAGTGCCCTTATTCAGCACTCAGGATCTATCACCGTGAAAGACAACGGCTGCATGTCTTCGATTTATCAGACAATAAATCCAATCACGGTGATGAAATCCTTAAAAAGCTCAATGAAGGGCCTTATGGTCGATGTGTCTATCACTGTGACAACAATGTCGCTGACCACCAGATAGTCGCCATGGAATTTGACGGAGGCGTCACAGCGAGTTTCAACATGGAAGCTTTCACAAATTACATGGGACGGCGGACACGCATCATGGGTTCGATGGGATGCATGGCCGGTGATGAGGAAGAACTGATGATCGCCAATTTCAGGACAAAAGAAGTTGAACGCTGGATAACCCGCGATCATGCAGACGATTTGTCTGGCCATGGCGGTGGGGACTATGCCCTGATGAGGGATTTTTTACACGCCGTCGATAAGCACGACGTAAACCTCCTGACTTCTAACCTCGATGCCTCCATGGAAAGTCACCTGATGGCTTTCCTGGCTGAAGAAAGCAGGGATAAGAAAGCAGTAATGCGGTGTGAAGTCAATTCATAAAAGGGAAGATTCATGGTCAACAACATTTCAATTAGCATTCTTTTCACTGCATTATCATTGGCTTTTGGTTGTTATTATGATGATCCCAAAGCGATGGTCGACAGTGCCATAGATGAGTACCAGGCATTTGTGGACAAAGAGGAGAATAAACAAAAGATGGCATGGCCTTCCTATGCAGACACGGTCGTTGGCCAAAAGAAAGCATTTTTCTCCGGGCTGCTTTCAAAACTGAACGGCGTTGATCCCGGTGTGCTGTCAGTCGAGGATCGCATCAATTATGACATGCTCTTCCTTATTATTGAAGATGAACGTTTTCATCTTGACTTTGAATCCTACCTCATGCCCTTAAATGCGGAAGGTGGATTCCTGGCTAATATGATTTATGCGACCAATGGCCTTGTATTGCACGATGATGATTCCAGGTTATCGTATCTCTCGAAACTTGAAAGCACGCCCGCGTACCTCGATGAAAAAACGGCCTTGCTCCGACGTGGGCTGGAAGTGGGAAAGACCTTGCCGGCATTGATCGTGAAAAATTGTATCGGCATGACCCGTCAATTCTCCAAGACCCCGGTGGAGGATCATTTCCTTTTTGCACCGCTGAGAAATACGTCTGAAGACATCTATAATAAAGGGGAAGATATCATAGTGCGTTCAGTCCTTCCCGCATTCATAAGATTTACACACTTCCTTGAAAATGACTACCTGCCCAAAACGCGTTCCACAATTGGGATCGGCGAGATCACCGAGGGGCATGAATATTACGCCCAGCGGGTCCGCTATTTCACAACGCTGGACATGTCGCCGGAGGAGATTTTTGAGACGGGGAAACAGGAAGTCGCACGCATTCGCAAAGAGATGGAGGCGGTTATTGCTTTAGAGGGATTTGAAGGGTCATTCGATCAATTCCTGGATTTTCTGCGCAGGGATCCCCAATTCTATGCAACCACACCAGAGCAACTCCTGAACAAAGCGGCCTGGCTCTCCAAAAAAGCGGAGGAATTCCTGCCGCGATATTTTGGCCTGTTGCCGCGCCTGCCTTTCACGGTGTCGCCTGTTCCTGATGCCATTGCGCCCAACTATACAGGTGGAAGATATTCGCCTGGGTCTTACAAAGACCATCGCGCGGGAGCCTATTGGGTGAACACTTATAATCTCCAAAGTCGCCCGTTGTATGTTTTACCGGCACTCACGCTGCACGAGGCGGTCCCCGGGCATCATTTGCAGGGTGCGCTGGCGCAGGAAATGAAAAATGTGCCAAAATTCCGCCAGGACACCTATCTCAGCGCCTACGGTGAAGGCTGGGCCTTGTACTGCGAGTACCTGGGCAAGGAAGCGGGCTATTACACCACACCCTATGAGGAATTTGGCCGGTTGACCTATGAAATGTGGCGCGCTTGCCGACTGGTTGTCGATCCCGGCATGCACGTTATGGGATGGTCGCGCCAAAAAGCCATAGATTTCATGTCGCAAAACACAGCGCTTTCCCTTCATGAAATCAATACCGAAATTGACCGATACATCGGGTGGCCCGGACAGGCTGTATCCTATAAGATCGGTGAACTCAAGATCAGGGAATTGAGGGAAAAGGCTGAAAATGCCCTGGGTAAACGTTTTGATCTCAGGGCATTTCATGATATCCTTCTGCAAAATGGGTCTGTTCCCTTATTCACACTGGAGGTAGTTGTTGACAAGTTTATTCAACAAGAATCTTCAAAATGATAACACCTGGCTCACGAATCTTGTGGAACTGATTCGTATATTGAGCAGGATAAATGAATCCATACCACTAAAATGGTATTGGAGATGATTTGTGATAATCTATTTGATGATATGCACTGAAATAGGTAACTTAATGGAGGCTAAATCAAATCCTGCATAGATCATTTGGTATCAATCATTTTTAAACATTACAATTTCAAACTATGAAAATCAAACTTTTACTCTTTTCTTTTCTGGCTCTTGTCACCATCATTCTCGGGTGCAAAGAATCCGTTAAACCTAAAGAGGCGGTCATTGAAGAAGGACCGATCATGAAAATGCCCATCACTACGGCCTCGCCCCAGGCTAAAAAGACTTTTCTGACTGGGATGGAGGCCCTTGACATGGGCAGGCCAATTGATGCCCATGAAACTTTTGTGCAGGCCACCCAGCGCGATCCTAATTTCGTCATGGGTCATTTGATGAGTGCGCTCACAGCCGACTCATTTGAAGAATTCCTGACGAGCTTCAAAAGAGCAGAAACGATTTCAGCCCGGGCCTCAGAATCTGAAAACATCCTTGTGCAGATTGTCCGGGCAAACCTTGATAATAATGTGGACAAAGCCCTTGAACTGTCACAACAGTTGGTCAATGTCAATCCTGAAAGTCCCCGTGCCCTTTTATGGCTCGCCGGAGGCCTTGAGGGCGTCAATAAAAATGTTGAAGCGCGTGAAGTTTTAGATCAAGCCATCGCCATGGCCCCGGATTTTGTTCCAGCTTATTTCCAGGCCGGCAATAACTATATGTTCAATGAGCCAAAAGACTTGAAAAAAGCGGAAGAAATGTTCCTTAAAGCTGCTGAACTGGCTCCTGAAGAAGCCAATTCGTATGACCTCCTTGGGGATGTTTATCGTTCACAGGGTGACCTGGAAAAAGCGCGTGATGCCTATACCAAGGCCGCGGAATATTCAGGTGCGGATGGCTCGCCATACCAGCAACGTGGCCATGTGAATTCCTTCCTCGGTGATTATGATGCCGCACGCGCGGATTACGACAAGTCCATAGAAATGGGCCGGTCAAACCAAAAAGCGGCATTCGCCGTCTACAAAGCCTATGTCAATATTCATGCCGGCAAGCCTTCACAGGCGATCAAGGAACTGGAAGCCATTGCAGCCGAAACGTCCAATACAAGCTCAATGCTTTTTGCACTGAGCAGTGCCTATTGGATTGCCCTGCATCACAACATGCACAACAAGGCACAGTCTATTCACAACCTGTGGAAGACCATCCGAATGCAACAGGCGGAATTGGGCGGCACAGAAGAATTGTTGAGAAACGGCAAGGCCGATGTGGTCTACAGGGAAGGGCTGCTGGCATGCAGCAAAAGGCAGTACAATACCGCCAATGCCAAAGCCGAAGAATTTGCAAAGTTGGTCGAACCCGATGCAGATCCACGGAAAATGGAACGCTACCACCAGCTTAAAGGCACCATTGCCCTCGAGCAAAAGAGCTATAACAAAGCCATCGAGGAATTCCAGAAAGGGGACATCCAGAACAACATGTATGTCAAGTACCTGCTCGGCAAATCCTACGAAGGCGCCAAGAAAATGGAAGAAGCTGTGGCCTTGTATAATGAGGTCGCCACACACAACTTTAATGGTGTGGGCGAAGCCCTGGCCAGGCAGGAAGTGTTGCCGAAAGTGCGGTAGGCTCACCCCCTACCCCTCACCTATAATATGGAGAGGAGAAAATCTTCGCAGGAGATTGGGGTGAGGAAAGAGAGGGGCAAGGGTGAATCTTTGATATCCGGACTGAGGGGGATGTCCCCATCGACCTCGATAATGAGTTTGTGTTGTGAGCAACAAAAATCTTTGATACAACGACAGATGGGATGCTGTCGCCCGAACTTATAGCCACCGCATTTCCTCCTTCTAAGTTCCGACCATAAGGTTTTCTCAGCACGCGTCATCCTTGCCCACAGGTTTCGGGCCCTGGGATACCATGATGCGTCTTTTCATGTCAATTTTTTTAAATATTATGACATGAAAGTGGAATAGGGTAAACATCGCTGGATACGTCACCCGTGGTCCTCTCCTTTGCAATAGGGAGGGTTCAGGGGTGAGGTACTTAACTTATTCTTATTTTTATCTTATGAACAGAAAAATACGCATGGGCATGGTCGGCGGCGGTCGCGGTGCCTTTATCGGGGCCGTGCACAGGATGGCCGCGGCCCTGGACGGACAGATCGAACTGGTCTGCGGAGCATTCAGCAGCAACCCAGAAAAATCAAAGGCC
>JBFKJL010000120.1:0-7367 GCA_041631795.1 Saprospiraceae bacterium
CATGCTCCCTACTATGGCTGGCGCCGCTAATCGCTGTGTTATCCCTGAATATAAATTTGACATGGATCTGCTGACAGGTCTCCTCTTGGAAGACAGGGCAGAAAATCCGAGTAATTATTCCATCGTGCTTGTGTCAGAAGGTGCCATGATGACCGGCCGGGAGATGATCTTTGAAAATGCCGAGAAAGATGCCTACGGGCATGCCAAACTTGGGGGTATTGGCGATATGGTCGCATCCGGGATCAAGGATATGTCACCGAAATACAACAATGGCAAACGCGTGAATACGATAACACAAAAACTTGGCTACCTGGTGCGTTGTGGAGATCCCGATGCGATCGATTCCATCATACCAATGGCTTATGGCAATCTTGCCCTGGACCTTATTTTGAAAGGTATTGACGGCAGGCTGGTCGTCCTTAAAAATGGACGCTATGACAATGTGCCTATAGGGGTGGTTACAAGCTCCAAAAAGATTGTTGACGTCGACAAATACTACAATATCGACAGATATCGACCATTCTATCACAGCTTTGAAATGCAGCCGATGTTTATCATGACGAGTGAGGGGTGGTAAAAAAAATAGTGCGTTACCTTAACGCACATTGTAAATATGATGAAATGGCTATGAGATATCAATGGAAAATGAGCAACCTGCTCAGGCTTCTTGACGATCCACACACAATTTCTATATAATCTGCACCTGTTTTGAGGGAACCTGTATCCATCACCCAGCGACCAGATGATTGAGCATCTGTCAATCGTTTGTTTAAAGTATTATGGCCGTTTTGATCGTATACGTTGAGCTCATCGGGGACAGAATAACACGCATTTATAATAACAACCTCATCATCAGCAGGATTCGGATAGACGGTCATTGAAACTTCTTCAGGTATATACCGACTGTCACAATGTCCATCACTTTGCAAGTGATGAGAAAAATGAAAAGCTGATCGCCCGGGAGATGTGGCTTATGACATGGAAGATCAATAATGAATTGCTGTCATGTATTCGCAATCTGAAAAGCCATCAACCGGTGGTTACTTGTTCCGCGTGTCCCCGGGGTGATGTCAAGCCTGCGTTAAATTTGCCAAAATAAACGACTGGGAGGAGGTGTGGAGGAGGAGGGATTTCCCGACGCTCACTTTGTTCGGTCGGGCTAGACTTCTCATCCCTCTCCCAAAGAAAAAAAAAGCGACCTTGAGGTCGCTCTTTCAGCGGAGGAGGAGGGATTCGAACCCCCGGTACGGTCTCCCGTACGCCGGTTTTCAAGACCGGTGCATTCAACCAGCTCTGCCACTCCTCCGTCGGAATATAAAGTTTACCAAAATGCGTACGTCATCACGTACGTCCCGATTTTTCGGGATGCATTCAACCAGCTCTGCGACTCCTCCGTCGGAATATAAAGTTCACCAAAATGCGTACGTCATCACGTACGTCCCGAATTCTCGGGATGCATTCAACCAGCTCTGCCACTCCTCCGTCGGAATATAAAGTTCACCAAAATGCGTACGTCATCACGTACGTCCCGATTTTTCGGGATGCATTCAACCAGCTCTGCGACTCCTCCGTAATGAGCATCCATGCTGATTGTCATGGAGAGGCAAAAGTAAATCCATTTTCAATATTTTAAAAGGATCAGATTAACTATTTGACTAAAATCACCAGGGCCGCAATCCCCGTCACGACAAACAGGAAATAACGAAATTGCTTCTCGTTGAACAGGGCTACAATCCTTATACCAACCATAAAGCCAAGAATGACAGCAGGGATGAGATTCAAATCCACGAGCAACGTTTCCGGGGTGATGGTCTTCCAACTCCAGAAATGAAATGGCACTTTGAAAATATTGATGATGAAAAACAGCCAGGCTGAGGTGCCAATGAGGGCATTTTTTGGTAGTCGTGTGGCGAGGAAAAATAAATTGGCAAAAGCGCCGGCAAGGTTGCCGATCATCGTGGCAAAACCGGCGGCAACACCTGTAGATCCAGCAAACAGCCAGTTGTCGGGCACATAATTTTGGGCTTTGCGATCAAACCATATTAAAATAGCAAGACTGGCCAGGATCAGCACAGCAAACCACTGCTTGAAAACCGCGTCCGGGATGTCCCTGCCAATCCAGCTGGCCAGGACGACACCTGTGATCATGGCAGGAAGAAATTTGACCAGGTATCTCCACTGTGTATGCCTGTTGTAGTAAATCACAGCCAATATATCCCCGACAATCAACAGGGGAAGCAAGATGCCGGTGGATGCCTTTGCCCCATAGACAATCGCGATCAGTGCGACGACGACCATGCCGAGACCCTTCAGGCCAGCCTTCGACAATCCCAGGAGGAAACAGGCCAGGAATGCTATGAGCATAGAGAGGTTCAATGTCGTTACATCTTTTCTGACACAAATGAAATGCCACGGAAAGAATACTAATTTAAATATAATCCATGGTTGTTGTATTTATTGCCTTTTGGAATGTATATCAAAGCTGGAATGAGTCAAGACATGTGGATTTCCAAGAATTTGATGAAAACCAATGACTGCCTTCATGCATTTGACCGCCTGTCATGTCTTTGCATTTTATTCGTAGACAGGCTTCGCGTGAACTAAAAAATGGAACTTCGAGTTGACTATAATATAAATGGTTAAACATGACAAACGATTGGCACTTTATCACTATGTTTAAACGTTAGAATGTAATGACCATCATCAGTAAAAGTTTTGACTCAAGTCATCATATGTTGGTTAACCATTGCAGACATTTATAAGAAACTACCAAAATGATCATCCGGGATAATAAAGCGATAAAAGATATCAAGCAGGAATTTTCAGGTCTGTTTGCAGGGTTGAAACTGGAATTTTATGAAGGCAAGCATCACCCTCACAAAGGGTCAGCCCTGCAATCGCAATACAGCGACAGTCTCCTTATCGGTGAAATCCGTGGAAAGAACACAGAGGGAAATCTCGAGATAGATCCAGAAATGACAGTTGCACAACTCGAAGGACTCTTCGATGACATGTATGGGCTCCATGTCCAGGTATTCAGGAAATCCAATACACTGTGGCTTCAGACAATTTCTACGGATAACTGGACCTTAAAGGAACAGAACAGGAAAGGAATAAATTCTATTCAGGACATCAACAGATAAATATGGAATTAAACATTATCGTAAAAAACCACAGAGATGCAGAAAGTACGCGGGAGTTTATGCGCGACGAAATTTCACAAAATTTTTCTAAGTATTCCTTCATCACCAAATGTAAAGCTACAAGCACCAAACTGTCCAACGGTGACTTCGAAATACAGATTGAAGTATCCGTGAAAAATGGTTCGCCGTTGTTTGCTTCCTCAGAGGGACAGCTTGAATCACGTGTTCTCAATACGGTGATCAATAAAATCAACAGACAGGCTTCAAAGTATAAAGACAGGAACTACCACAGTTCAAGTCGCAAGATCGCTCCTAATTAAGATCATTTTATTTTTGATAATAATCACGAAATGCGTTGATAACCATCATTCAAACCGTTTGCGAATAGGTATAATTTGTACCAAAACGCAAGATGCAAAAGCTATTCGTTCCGACGGATTTTTCTGAATGTGCAGATCATGCATTTGAGGTCGCCTTGCAGGTCGCTCACAGGGTTGATGGGGTTGTTACCTTGTATCATCATTTGAATATTCCAGAAGGATGGGAGGTTCTCACAAGGGAGGCAAAGGAAATTGACGAGGAGAACAAGGCGCTCGTCGATGAAGCGTTGGAAAAGCTGAAAGCATTGGCCAGCACAGGCCTTGATCGAAGCGTCGAGATGAATATCGCCTATGGGGGCGGGGAATTTTTAAAAGATCTTCAGAACAAATTCAATGCCTATGATGCCGAGCTCATTGTCATGGGATCACACGGCGTAAGCGGAAAGGAAGAGTGGTTTATTGGTTCCAATGCCCAGAAAGTGATACGCAAACTCCACAATAATGTTTTGGTTATTAAGGAAAGCATTGAAATGGTGGATTTCCGAAAGATCCTGTTTGCTTCCAATCTTGAATCCCGGGATCAAACAACATTTAAAGCGTTCCTGGATTTTGTTACACCTTACAATCCTGAAGAAGTCCACGTCCTTGCCGTGAACACCTCAGGATTTTTCAGACAGCCCACAGTCGTTATGAATGAGGCACTCAAGGACTTTGAAAAGCTGGCAGGAGATTTTCAGTGCTTCTCACACTTCATCCGGGATTATTCAGTAGAAGCGGGCATCAGGCATTTTTGCGAAAACGTTGGTATTGACCTTATAGGGATATCAAATCATGAGCGCCATCCCATTAAGCGCATGTTCCAGGGCAGCAATGTTGAAATGTTGGTCAACCACTCCAAAGTACCGGTTTTGAGCCTGGATTACAAACAACTGGAATTTGAACCATGAAAAAGATATTGTTTGCTACAAACTTTTCAGACAGCTGCGATAACGCCTTTCATTACATAAAAACAATGATCGGGCGGAAGTCAGTCATTGTGGATTTAGTCCATGTTTTTGATATACCACCGACAATTCTCACCACCATTCCACATAATGCCATCGAAGGAATGATCATGGAGAAAAGGAAGGTGGTCAACAGGAAACTTGGTGAACTGCGTGATCGGCTCAATAAAAAGAGCAGGGGGAAGATCATATCTGTGTATGGGGTGTATCCATCAGCTGAAATATCAGATTTGGCTAATGATATGGACTATGAATTGGTCGTCATGGCCATGCGCCAGAAGTACAGTTTTATTGACAGGCTGATGGGCACCGTGACCGCGCAAACTATCCTGAGGGCAGAGGTGCCGGTTCTCGCTGTTCCAAACGGCGCAGAGTTCAGGGCAATCAGCCACGTGGTATTTCCCACGGCAATTTCCACTGTAGATGACCTGAAAGAAGAAGAGGAAAATGCATTGAACAAGTTGTGTGAGTTCCTCAGGTTTTCCAAAGAACCTGAAATTACCTTGGTGCACATCACTGAAAACAAAGAAAACGTGTCAGCGAAAAAACCCGATGTCACGTTCGTCAACAGCCCGATTTCAGGGTTTAAATATACTTGGACATTTGCCCCGTCAGTCGATAAGGGCATCCTCGATTTTTTGAAAAAGGATTCAGCGGACTTACTGGCATTTTATAGACCACACAGATCATTCTGGGAAAGATTGTATCATTCAAGTGTTACGCGAAAGTTACTATTTCAGTGCCGGGTACCGCTTTTAATCTTTTAAAATGCTCAGGACCATGAAAATATCATCTGTCATACTTTTATTAGGCATTATCATCGCAATCCATTCATGCGAGCCAAATGTTGTCTTTGAAACAGCACAACCCAGGGATATCGAAGCGATAGACAAGATCCCGGAACAATTCCAGGGAACATTTATGTGTGAAAGCGACTCCACTTATATAAAGATCAGCGATTTTGTCGCTTTCCAGGAAAGGCGATTTATTTTTATCACGACGATCCAACAAGTCCGGGAAACTGAAAATTGTTCTATAGCCGATGGAGGACTATACCTGCCCGGAAGAAAAGACTGTATCCCTTTTGACTACCTGTCTGAAGATTCTATCAGGGCAGAAATATGGGAATATGATACGCTGTTCAGCTTCCATCCTGATGAAGTGGCTAAATTTTACAAAGGCCATCTCTTTCTGAATCAGAAATTGAAAACCGGCGCCTGGATGACCTGGATGTTGACACCAGAAAATAATGATGCCCTGACCCTGAAATTAATAGATGTACCCGACAATTTGAAAACAATAGAAAAGGTGTCACACGAGGTGCGGACCATCCCCAAAGAGGATGATAAATACCAGTATGTCATCAATCCCACCCTGGTCGAATTTGATCGTATCCTTGAAATGGATTTCCTTTTGGAGTGTGAAACCTTATTTCCTGTGAATTTTGAAACTGAAAAAATATTTTAGCTATGTTGATTAAAGATGTTATGACTAAAGAAGTCCTGACCGTTAAAAGGGACCTACCTTTTACGGAGGCATGCGAATTGTTCTTCAAGAATAAAATACACCACCTGCCAGTTGTTGATAAAAACCATAAGCTGGTGGGCATGTTTACGTCAAACGATGCACTCAAGGGATTTGTGGACAATGTGTTCAACAGTCCCATGGGGCAAGCCATGACGATAGAAAGCAATATTACTGTGGGAGATCTGATGAGCGATAAGCTGATCTGGCTGAATGCCTATGACGACATCACCCAGGCCGTCCTGCTTTTCAAGGAATTTGGCATTCATGCAATTGCTGTCATGGAAAAAGATGAAATCATCGGTATTTTAACAAGCAATGATGTGATGAACACCTACCAGACTGTAGGAGTTTAGCGCCGTATGAACCAGGCAACAATTGCCAGGTTCACCTTTTAAAACATAATGGAGGCAATAGATTACAAAATTATTGCCTCTTTTTTATTTTTACAGGAGATCTTTTCCGTTTTGGGGCACCAACATCAATCTACACACCAGGCAGGTCAATCACGCAATTTGGCTTTCGCCTTTTTCGTGAACCTTGTCTTTACAATCATTGAGATCATCGGGGGAATCATGACAAACAGCGTGGCCATACAATCGGATGCGCTACATGATCTCGGGGATTCACTGTCGCTTGGGATTGCATGGTATTTTCAGAAATTATCTGGTAGGGGGGCAACATCATCCTTCACTTTCGGGTATAAGCGTTTTAATACCCTGGGCGCCTTGATCACAGGTATTGTTCTGGCAGCGGGATCAGTATATATCCTGATGGAAACAATTCCCCGGTTTTCAGAACCTCAGGAAACCGATGCACTTGGAATGCTGGGTTTGGCCATCCTGGGTGTTGTTTTCAATGGTGTAGCCTATTTGCGTGTGCATCAAGGTCACTCTCTCAATGAAAGGATGATATCCCTTCACCTCATGGAGGATGTCCTGGGATGGATTGCAGTAGCCATAGGAGGGGTTGTCATGCTCGTGACAGACATCCAATGGATTGACCCTTTTCTATCATTGGCTATAGTCATCTATATTCTTTTTAATGTCCTGCGCAATCTTGTCAAAGCGACCAAAATAATTCTCCAGGCCACTCCCGATAATATATCTGTCAAGGATGTGAAATGGCATCTTGAACAAATCCCGGGGGTGCACGGCGCTCACCACATTCACCTGTGGTCCCTGGATGGGACATATCATTTGTTGTCAGCCCATATTGTTGTGGCTGAAGGTATGACAATCAACGCATTATCGCCCTTACGTAAAAGGATTCATGAAAAGATGGCCCATAAATTTCAAGTGAATCACATCACGATTGAATTCGAGGTATCGGATGATTGTAGTCAAAATGATGATCTCTGAACAAGTCAAATATCA
>JBFKJL010000121.1:0-7365 GCA_041631795.1 Saprospiraceae bacterium
AACAAAACCAACAAGCAACACATGTTTATCCAGCCGACCCTGATCAAATGGCAGATGTGGGTAAGTCGTAGCATCGGGAAATGAGTTTATATCGTTTCCAACAAGGTAATCTTGTTCCTGTCAAGCTTGACCTGCCCTTTGTCCTCAAGTTTCTTTAACATTCTTGAGATGGCTTCACGGGAGGCATTGAGATCACGGGCAATTTCAAGATGAGAAGTGTTGATCTCCTCTGATTGTTGTAAAAAACATCGCTCTGTCAGGTAATCCCACAATTTTTCATCAAGGTTGGCAAATGCCAGCCTGTCGACCGTGTCGATCATTGAAAACAACCGTTCTTCCATCATTTCAAATACGAAATTGCGCCACGTACTGTATTTTTCAAGCCACCTGTCTGCAAATTCAAGAGGAATAAAAAGAATTGTTGAATCTTCCTCACATACAGCTTTGATCTCGCTGCGCTTTTTGATGAGACAGCAACTGAATGAAGCAGCACAGGTATTGCCTGAACTGAGAAAGTAGAGCAGCACTTCCCTGTCGTCCTCATTTTCTCTCATGATCTTGATGAGACCAGAAATGACAAGCGGGACAAAGGCGATATCAGCACCATAGTCAATGAGGATATCCCCTTTGGAAAATTTTCTGACCGAACTGTACCTGACAATCTCGTCCAACAATTTCTCTTCCCCCGAAAGCCTGGGAAACAGGTCTTCAATCAAAGTCTTTTTATCCATCCTGTATCGTTACGAAATTTAATCCGTAAGATAGTATTTTTCTTTGACTGGCTTTAACGGCCTTTTAAACCACAATGGCCTTCTCAGCCCATCGGGACCTGGCGCCGGCCGCGTCATTTCAAGCCATTCCTTGTAGACTTCGTGGGACTTGTTGGTATCGACAAAAATATCACCATACTTATCACCTGGACCAGGCAACTCCACTCTCACCCGCTGATGCCAGCAGTGCATTCCGCTGATCGGGTCAGGATGTACAGCATGCGTGATGTTTTGATGGACACCGCCATCGCGCCAAAATACACGCGAACTGTCTGGATCATTGCTCTGAAAAGGTTTGATGCCACTCAACGTATTCATCTTCCACTGGCCATTTCCATTGTTTTCAATATGGACGGTGTTTGTCGCCCACCTGTTGCCCTCGTCCTGTTTTCTCCTCCAGCGACCGAGGTGATGCGAACAGGCAATCACACCAGGCTTCATGCCCTGGGTCACCCACACCTTATCTATAAAATAGCCGATATCCGTATTCAACTTCACCAGGTCTCCTGTCTTGAATCCCCAGCGCTGTGCATCATCGGGATGCATCCAGATGGGATTCCTGTTGGATATCTCGGTCAACCACTTGGCGTTTCCTGATCTCGAGTGGATCAGGGTAGGCAACCTGAATGTGGGAACCAGGACATATTCACCTTTTTCCTTGTCCAGAACTTCCGGGTGGATATGGCTTTTGATATATGTCGGAATCGCGTGCTCCGGCCATTTCCAGTCGACCATGGTCTGGGAATAGAATTCATTTTTACCAGTTGGAGTGGGAAAGCCGAGGTAGTTGACGCCATCGATCTGAACGCCGATCTGCTTGCCGTTCTTCCTGATCACACCAGTTTGAGGATCCACCCCAGCCCCTTCCATTTGCTCAGACGTCAGTTTCTGCTCGTTCTTCTTGTAAGTGTGTTTTTCCACTTCAAAAGCACCGTACTTGCGCATGTAATGAAGCTCGGTCAATCCCTCTTTTTTCGCAGCCTCAGGCAATCCTTTCGTATTCTCAAAAATAAACTGGTAGTATTCATCAATGTTAATTTTCTCGCCTGGCCTGTACGGAGATTCAAAGTGCTTCCTGATACCCATACTGCCATCGGGATCGATGCGCCAACTGAGCTCGATCCAGAATTCATCTTCTTCCCAGACTTCACCAGGGTTGACTTCATACGTGAAGGTGACTTCCTTCCCGGCTCTCCTGGCTGCTTCCCGCAATACAGGTTGCCTGAAAGCAATCCACTGACCAGAGTGTGTCGCATAGCTATTCAGATCATGCCGCTCCGCGGAATGGCCCATGGGCAAAACATAGTCCGCGAAAAAGGCTGTTTCATTCCACGTTGGTGTCAATGCCGCATGCAAGCCAAACATGCTTTCATCAGAATAGGCTTCCATCCATGTGAACCCGTCAGGATACGTCCAAACCGGGTTGAATACCCTTGAAAAGTACACATCCATCTTACCCCTTCGATCCTTGAGGAAATGTGGAAGCAGAAAGCTCATTTCAAAAAATGCCAATGGATACTCATTCGGAAAGTGTAATTCGTTCCAGAATTTTTGTGCGGGTGGTACGTCAAAGAATTTGGGCTTGAACTTGCTCCAGGTGTTGGGCGAAGTGCCACCAACAGCACCAACAGCCCCCGTCAGGACACTGAGGAAGTGCAATGCACGGGACACACACCACCCGCCGAGATTGCCACTCGCCGCACTCCTCCAATTATGAGATGCAAACCGTTCGCCTGCTTCACCAATTTTGATGGCCACTTCCCTGACCATTTCTGCTTTAACCCCGCTTTCTTTTTCTGCAAACTCTGGTGTGAATTCAACATACTCATCCCTCATCTTTGCAATGAAATTGTCGAATGTCACCTCTGTTCCGGGATGCCGCTTTGTGAGATATTCCTGCCAGTTGACCCATTTCTCCATATAGTCCCTGTTATACAACCCTTCATCGAGAATGATCTTGGCCATCGCGAGCAGAACAGCGGCTTCAGATCCGGGATACGTTGGCATCCAGTAATCTGACATGGATGCGGTGTTGGACAATCTCGGGTCCATGGTGGCCAGTTTTGCGCCTTTCATTTTACCTTCGATGATACGTTGGGCGTGGGGATTGAAGTAGTGTCCGCTTTCGAGATGCGCGGATATAAGTAAAATGAATTTGGCATTGGCATGATCAGGGCTCGGCCGGTCGTGGCCATACCAGATGTTGTAGCCAAAACGTGCGCCAGACGAACAAATATTTGTATGACTGTTGTGTCCGTCTACACCCCAGGACTGCAATACCCTGTTGGCATACCCCTCGTGTCCGGGTCGTCCCACATGATAGGCGATCTCATTGTTGCGCCCTTCCTGGATGGCTTTTCTGATCCGCGCCGCTATTTCATCGAGGGCCGTATCCCAGGAAATGCGCTCCCATTCGCCTTCCCCTCTCTTTCCCTTCCTTTTGAGCGGGTACAGGATCCTGTCCGGATCTGTGATCTGATTGATCGTCGCCGGACCCTTGGCACAATTGCGACCCCTGCTCCCTGGATGATAGGGATTCCCTTCAAGCTTCCTGATCGTATGGGTCTCCTTATCCACGTAGGCAGTCAGCCCACATGCACTCTCGCAATTAAAACACGTTGTCGGAACGATCGTATATGTTTTCTTTTCTTTTATCGGCCAGGCTTTGGCTTCGTATTCAACCCATTCATCCCATTGTTCGATCGGCGGATACTTGGTCAGCTGACCTTCTTCAGTCAACCGTTGGACGGCCTCACCATTTTTTTCCAGCCTGGGAATGATCCTCAGGGATTCGGCTATTTTTTCAATTATGCTGTTCATGATTAATAGTTATTAGTTAATAGTAAACAGTAACTAGTTCTTGTCTTTTGTACTGATCCTGTTTGTCGATTTTAAAATTGTGAACAGGATCTTTGAAATTTCATTGACTTTATTGTTCAAATCTTCGAATTCATTTATTGTCAAATATTCTGAATCAAAAAGTAAACTGATCCAATATCTTGATTCCAGCGTTTCTTTATATGCAATAGATACTTTTGACGAAAAATCCTTCCTTGAGATTGCTCCATTTGCTTCCGCAATATTGGCACCAATCGAAGTCCCGCATCTTAATAATTGCTGCGCTATTACGTATTCATTAATACTTTTTAAGCGCTTATACACGGCAATAATATCTTTCGCAAAAACATATGCCTTATCATACGCAATACTCTTCACCATCTTGTTTACTTCATTACTGTTTCTACATCAATAATGTAAACACAGACATAAAATAAATTAGATAAATTTGCACCTCGAAAAATTCACTACTCACTACTCACTACTCACTACTCACTACTCACTATTCACTACTCACTAACTCAAAGCCACCCGTTGTGGTGCTTCCACCCAAACGTGTTCCGTGATATATATACCGATCAAAACCAGGATTGCTGTCAGGACCATGATCACAGGTGACATGACCGGTACTGTTAAAAGTATCAATGGCAGGATATTGCCCACCAGGACGATCCCCACCCAAAACAGGTTTCGGTAACGACCGCGCGTAATTGAGTAGACGACCGTCTTCGCATCTTGTGTCGGATGCGTGGTCACCATTTCGAAAAGAATGGTGACAGCATTGACCAGGATACTGATGACCAACACCAGTCCCAGGAATGATTCCCACTCTTCAAATGCACCTAATAAAAAATTAAGGAACAGCAGAACAGCGGCACCGGCCATGATGCTATGCACAAGCATATGGATGGCCAGTGTCGGGCTTTGCCAGAAATCGCGGCCTTTGGCCTGAGCGAACAAGAAAGCCGTGTAAATGGCCACGACAACAGCCACTGTACCGGTGGCCCACATGGCACCTGAATACACACCCTGCCAGTCAAAAAATCTGGCTGCAATCAACAACGTCAGAAGTCCGCCAAATACCGTAATGGCATATCCCCCCTTGACGAGCCACGAATTCCATTGTGGCCGCAGAATGACGTAATGAAACCGTTTGGGTTGGTCAAGATCCAAAACAAGCAACAAGCCTGTCAAGGCGAGGAAAACAAGGGATACACCCAAAGCCGTATAGTCCATCATTGCATTCCCCGGTTTATTAAAAAACCAGAGTAAAAACAAAACGAGAAATGTACCGGCAGATATGGCCTTTGTCCACACATAGCCCGATACTTCCCAACCCCACAAAATGCCTTTGTCAGGTGCATCGTAGATCCTTTTCGCTTTATCCATTAGGACTTCGACAGTTTTGGGTTTGTGGGTATCACCAGGCCCATTCATCTTCATCAGTGCGTCCACAACATCTGTATTTGAAAATGCCAGTTTCTCTGCTTCCTTGGCAAAGTGCCCCACACCCAGAGATTGGGAAGACCAGAAATAGGCATCTGATTTTTCAGTGTTACTGGCAATGAGTGAAACATCGTCTGCATCAATGTAATAAAGATTGGGTCGCGTGGCTTTCTCAGGCTTCCGTGTACTAACCTGTTGCCTGGACAAAAGCATGGCGATTTCAGAATGTGGATCGTCCATGTCTCCGGAAATGATCGCATGTTCCGGACACACATTGACACAAGCCGGTTCAAGACCAATGTCGATCCTGTGTGCACAATAATTACACTTCGCTGCCGTATGCGTTTCAGGATCGATGTACAAGGCATCATAGGGACATGCCTGCATACAGGATTTACATCCGATACATCTGCGTTTGTCAAAATCGACAATACCGTCTTCCCTGACATACAACGCTTCAACCGGACAGATCTCCACGCAAGGCGCATCTGTGCAATGATTGCATCGCATGACTGAAAAAAGGCGTCTTGAATTGGGAAATTCTCCCTTTTCCACCTGCTTGACCCATGTCCTGTTGACACCTACGGGTACATCGTGTTCTGACTTGCAGGCCGTTGTACAGGCATGGCATCCAATACACTTCCTGTTATCGATGATAAAACCGTACTTCATGTTTTTGCTTTTATGTTTTTCTGGGAGACATACTCCCTGTTTCTGATGATTGCTTTTTCGTCTTTTTCAGCACTAGTGACTGCATCATGTACAGTCAGATAATTGTTCTCCAGGCCAATCCTTTCAGACAGGCCTGATTTTGCAAGCAGGTCGCGAATTTTACCGCGAGCATTACAGATCTGGAAGGCCACCTTCTCTGTATCGAGGTGATCCAGCAAGAGCTCAAGTTTATGTAATCCCGTGCTGTCAATAGAACTAATGCCCGCAGCATTGAGAATGAGCTTTCGCGTTTCCGGTCGTTTTTCGATCTCATTGATCATGGAATCATAAAAATGATCTGCACTGCCAAAATATATATCATCATCATACCTGATGATCAGAGTGTCAGCCTTGGTTTCCGCTTCATTATAGCGGTCAATATTCCTGTAAGAGTTTGTTCCGGGCAACTTGCCGAGGATCGCGTAGTGCGGCCTTGAACTATTATACAATATCAAGGTGACCGACAACACGATTCCGGCAATGACTCCCTGAACAATCCCCATTGTCAAAGTCAGGAAGAAGGTAATTAAATAAACGATGAAATCTTTTTTATCCAACTGATATAGATTCCGCGCGTAGGTGATATTGATCAGACCAAAGACAGAGGCAATGA
Organism: Saprospiraceae bacterium; assembly: GCA_041631795.1. GTDB lineage: Bacteria > Bacteroidota > Bacteroidia > Chitinophagales > Saprospiraceae > JBFKJL01. The sequence goes on from JBFKJL010000121.1 coordinate 6,379, forward strand.
CTATCGCAGCAAGTATAGGTTTGGGCAAATAATAGAGCAAAGGCGTAAAGAATAACAATATCAGCGCGATGAACAGACCTGAAAATATGGATGACCACCCACTGCGCGCACCAGCTTCGTCATTGATAGCCGAGCGTGTAAAACTTCCTGTATTGGGATACGCCGCAAAGAAAGCACCGACAATCTTGGCCATCCCAAGACCCATCAATTCCTTGTTGGCATTTATTCCCTGGTGCCTGTGCTTTCCGGCAATTGTTTTGGCTATAGCCAACGACTCTATAAAACTGATCAAACAAATAACCAGAGCGAGGGGCAAAACCTTCATTATATTTTGAGGGTCAATAAAATCAAAATTAAGGACCGGCAGTCCGCCCCTGACTTCTTTGAGGATCTCGACATTGCTGAACGGCTCCCGGATAAGATAGACCAGCAGAATCGCAATTATGATAGCCGTCAACCCTGATGGAAAAGACTTCCTGATCTTTTTCATTGTCAATAAAAACGCAAGACCAAGACCCCCAATGAGCAATGAGGGCAAATGCACATCAGACAAACTACTCCACAGATCCCCGATCATAAGAAATATACCAGACGTGCCGTCGAGATCAACCCGGAAGAGGTATTTCAATTGATTTATAGAAATAATGAATGCCGCGGCAGTTGTAAACCCGGCAATGACCGGTTCTGACAGGAAGTTCACCAGGAAACCCATTTTCAAGACAGACAGGATAACCTGGATGACTCCAGCAAGAAGGGAAGTCAACAGGGCCAGCTCAATGAAGGACTGGGATCCCGGTTCTGCCAAAGGCGATAATCCTGACAAAACAATAATAGATACCAGAGCGACAGGGCCGACGGACAACCTGCGCGATGATCCAAAAAAAGGATAGACCAACAGCGGTACGAGAGCAGCATATAAACCATAGATTGCAGGCAGTCCAGCCAACAAGGCATAGGCCATACCCTGGGGAATGATCATGACAGCTA
>JBFKJL010000122.1:0-7346 GCA_041631795.1 Saprospiraceae bacterium
GTCCAAAAGAGGATCTCACCAGTATAATTTGGATGCCTGATGCGCTTCCAGACACCAGTGGACATGAACCCATCCGGGTTGGAGCGTTTGAAGACATACTTCTGGTAGTCCGCTACTGCTTCCAATAAAAATCCACCAAATGCAAGCGCGCATCCGAGTATAAACACAGGTGAAACAACTTTTTCCGGAACATCCACCCCTGCGATATAAGGCAGGAGAATGATCCAGACACTTACTGCCTGTACCATCCAAAAGCCCAGGAATGACAGCCATTTATGCCTGAAGGCATCAAACCTTTTGTCCCTTCCCATGGCGTGGATCCTCAAGAAAAGGTAAGAACCCAATCGCAAAGCCCATATAACAATGAGGAGAAGCAATGTCAGATCGACCCAGGTTTTGTCAGAGTCAACATAACCAATAAAGGATAATATGATGAATGTCAGGGAGTACGTAAAATCAGTGACCTTGTCTGTCTGCAAAAAATAGGCAAAAAGGAAGAACACCAGGTTAATGGCAATAGATAGAAGTAGAAATTCGATGATCATGGAAGGGAAACAACTAAAAAAGCGATATGGTTTACAGCTGTTCCACCAGTTTGGCTGAGCGCACCATATGGTTGAGCTGCTGCATGTAGTCCCTTTTTTCCTCCCCGGGAGCAAAAACAAAGGTGTCTACATAAATTATCCGGTTTGCCTTCTCATTGAGGATCATATACGTGGTAAACGGTCCGGCCACAAAGGCTTCAGTCATTTCCCAAATGCCCCTGAGCTCTATGGCATAATGCTCATCGATATTTATTTTATATTCATATACCGGAAGATCATCCTCGTTGACAACCATATAATCGGAAGGACTGTCGGACTCCACATATTTCTTTCCGAACCTGTTTCTCAATTGAATGATCTCGTTCCGCTCGAGTTGTTTTGTGCTTGAATACGGCAGGGTCTGGAAGACGACATTAACTATAGCTTCCTTCGTGTCCTTGCGCAACCACAATACATTGGCTGCTTCGTCAGATGTTGCCACCTTGAAATCACCGGGAATATCGACTCGCAGGCCAAATCGTTCTGCCACCTGGTTTGTCAGCCCTTTATTGATCGGCCGTGCATACACCGACGCATGCAGTTGCTTCTCATCGTGCTTGTTGACCCGCCTGGCGACGGCAGCAAAGTTCTTGACAATACTTTGGGATAGCGCCTCCCGATCCTTGCCAAAAAGATAAAACAGGACCTGCCCTCTCGCCCACTTGTCCCGTCCCACAGAAGAAACTGGTGTGCCATCAGCCAATGCCGCATTGAACTTTTCCGCACCAAGGTCAGTTTTCACCATCCTGGTTGTCGGCGAATTTTCATCGGAAAGGTCGGCCAGGATAGCATACGTCCTCAATTCCTTGCGCATCGGTTCGATCTGGAGTTCCTTGACAGAGAAATGCCTGAGATCAAAAAGCGGTTCCGGCTGGGGCATGATGGGATAGGCGGATTCAAAATAAAAGCGGAAGGTGTCCCCCACAGCGCCTTCCCACATGTCATTGTCACAAATGACAACAATCTCGTTCATCACACCCAGGGCAGAACTCCTGGGTTCAAGGCTTTTTTTGACATCATCATTGCATGATACCAAAAAAAACAAGGTTGCAATCCCAAAAATATAATTCAATTTCATTGAAGATAGCCCAGGCATCAAAAGTCTTTATCTCTATAGATGTACATTAAGGCACAAATGGTGCTTAAAATAGTTCACTAATAATATTCTCTTCGGACACGCCTTCAGCCTCGGCCTTGTAATTCCGCACGATCCTGTGCCTGAGCACATAATTCGCAATGGCCTGAACGTCTTCCTTGTCGGGGGAATACTTGCCATTGATTGCAGCGTGTGTTTTGGCCCCCAGGACCAGATTCTGTGACGCACGCGGCCCGGCACCCCAGGCAATGTAATTGTTGACCTCGGGTGTGGCTCTATCGGTATTGGGCCTCGTTTTGCTGGCCAGGGCCACAGCGTATTCCAGCACGTTGTCGGCAATGGGAATCTTACGGATCAATTGTTGAAAAGACATGATCTCCTGCCCGGACAAAACATGCTTGAGATGAATATCCTGGTAAGACGTCGTTTCCTTGACCACCCGGATTTCCTCCTCGTAAGAAGGATAATCAAGGGGGATGTTAAACATGAACCTGTCCAATTGTGCTTCAGGAAGCGGGTAGGTCCCTTCCTGTTCTATGGGGTTTTGGGTTGCCAAAACGAAAAATGGCTTGGGCAACATATGTCTTTCCCCGGATACTGTAACCGATTTTTCCTGCATGGCCTCCAGCAGGGCAGCCTGTGTCTTGGGCGGAGTCCTGTTGATCTCATCTGCCAAAACGATATTCGAGAACAGGGGCCCGTGGTTAAACTTAAAATGGCGGCTTTCATCCAGGATTTCAGAACCTGTAATATCCGATGGCATGAGGTCCGGCGTAAACTGGATTCTCTTGAAATCGAGATCCAGGACTTCGGCAATCGTGCTGACAAGGAGGGTTTTGGCCAACCCTGGCACACCGACAAGCAGGCTGTGCCCGTTACTGAACAAGGAAATGATTACGGCCCTGATCACTTCGTCCTGTCCGATGATCACCTTGCCAATCTCGGATTTAAGCGTTTCATAGGATCTAGCCAATGCATCTACAGCCTGGGCATCATTCTGAAAATTTTCACTCATTGATCTGTCTTCATTTAATTAATGATCGGCAAAAATACGAATACTCAACAACTAACGCTGATGAACTGGTCTTTCTTATCAAAAGGACTTAAATTAAATATTCCTGACCCGGACAAACTTATCGGCTTTCACCAGTCGCCCGTCATTGTAAAAATTCAGGACAAAGAGCCCGGAGGTCAATTGACTGACATCAAAATAGGATATATGCTGGTTCAAAGTGTATGATCCCACCGGTCTGCCCGACATATCCAAAATTTCCAATCGCGTATTATTAAAAGCGAATTTTTCCGGTAAAGTGACAAACAGGTGAACACCATCCGTGTAATGCTTAATATTGTACGTGGACGTCACGTCATCGGATGACGATAACAACTGGTACACCGAAAAGAAAAGTATTGTCGATGTGGTGGCCGGGAAGACACATCCTCCGTGTGTCAGAGCGCCCCTGTTGACTGCTATCACATCCGCCGCACCATTGGCCACCATAACGCTTTCCGCGAGAATCGAATTTTCAAATGTCACCTGCTCATCTTCAGTGCAGTAGTAGAGCCGGGTAGGCGCCTGGGGTGCCCAATCGTAGGTGTCATTGTCCGCGAGCGCCATGGAAAATGGATGATTGGGATTGGTTGTCAAAGCTACAAGGATGGAATCATGTATCGTGAATTTTGGTATCACAGCACCAGCATATTTGACCAGGGTATCAGACATCCGGTCATTGAGCTCGATCCTGTCAATGACCTCATCCCTGAAAAGGATGATGTCATCAAGGTACTCTGGCCTGAAAATGCTCTCAAGCTTGTAGCCTTCAAACAGCTCAGGGTAGGCTTCCTGGAATCCAAGCGTCACCCAGGCCAAGTAGGAGACCGTAGGGTAAGGGTCGTCCCCCAAAGTGAATTCGACCATCTTTTCCGAGATGCTGTAAGGCCCGGACATAGGCGCAGCCGCCGTGACCCTGAATTCATCACTCAGATCCGTCTCCAGTTCCCGGTGCGCAGCCATGGCCGCTTGTCCTCCCTGGGAATACCCCGTCACAAAGACCTGGTCATTGAGGTTGAAAGCATCGCTTTCATGCGCTATTTCCCGCGTGGCACGCATCAGGTCTATAGCTGCTGACGCTTCAGTATCAGCGTGGATGTAGGGATGGATGCCCGAGGATTCACCAAGGCCAAGGAAATCGGCAGCTGTCGTGACATACCCATAGGAAGCCAGGATCAACGCCAGTTGGTACCCACCCTCGAGATTTGATGGCACATCATCCCTGCCCGCAACTGTGCCATGCTGATAACAAAGCAATGGAAAAAATGCCCCTGTTGACTGGGGCACACATATCAGGCCTGAGGCAACGTGGCTGTTGCCATGCACATCCGGCGTGTAATATGTCACCTTATAGGCATCGATATCATAGTTGGCAAAAATGCCAAAACTGGAGGAAATTTCATCCTTTGTAAAAGTTCTTAGAAAGGTATATTCATCCAGCACCTGAGCCCAGGCATTCAAAAAGAAAGAAAGAAAAATAAAGAGGGGTAATATTTTTTTCATAATTGTAGTTAGTTGTTGAGTACTGCGTATATGGTTTCTTTTGGATAATTTTGCCATCCAAATGTATCAACTTTACATATGTTAATAAGAATATCGGGATTTATTTTATTTATTTCAATTGTATGGGGATGCGTTCCGGAATCAAAAAAACTGATGCTGACGGTGGATGTCAATATTGGACATCCCGGAGCGCAAAGGATACTTTCTTTCCAGGATCGTGGTCTGACGGACAGCCTTGTTCCATTTTTATCAAATGAAGATCCCACCTTTCGCTACCTTTCAGCCCTGGCTTTCGCTTCACACCAAGATGCCAGCGTGATAGATACATTGGCCACCTTGCTCGAGGATCCGGTCATGGATGTCCGTGCTGCAGCTGCTTTCAGCCTGGGTCAACTGCGCTCCATTGGTGCCCAGGATGCCCTCGTCAGGGCTTTCAAAAACAAAGACACGATTTCGGTCGACTCACGCGTCAATGCCAACATCCTTGAAGCGATCGGCAAATGCGGTGATAAAAATATGCACACTGCCATTTCCACGGTCAAAAGCTACAGGAAAACGGATACCTTGCTCCTCGAAGGGCAGACCAGGGCCTTATACCAATTTTCACTGCGTGGCATGCATTCACCGGAATCGACAAACCTTGTGGTCGACTACGTCACTGATCCCGAAATCCCGGAATCCGCGCGCCTTTATGCAGCGCATTACCTGGCCCGTTCAAGAGATCTCGATATTGAGGATTCAAAATTCAGGATCGCACAAGCCTATATCAATGAAACCAATCCCGACATTAAGATGGCCCTGGTCCTGGGACTGAAACATACCAGGGATCCGGAGATCGAAACCATGCTCGTAGACCAACTGGACCTGGAACTCGATTACAGGGTCATGGTCAATCTCATCAGGACACTGGGCTACTTCACCTACATCAATTCCGCTCAAAAGATTATGGAACTGGTGGATCATGACAATTTACACATTGCCCTGGAAGCCTGCCGGTTTTTCAAGACCAATGGCATCAAGGAAGATGTGATCGTTTACAGGCAACTGGCCAGGAATCAATCCCGGCTTCCTGTCAAGACAGCGCTATATGATGCCTCTATGGCTGTCACGCCATATTATTATTCCAAAACGCGGAATGGCTTGAGGTGGGAGATCCAGAATCTTTATGCGCAGACCGAAAAGCTCAATGACAAAAAAAGCCTCATCTATGCCCTCGCCCATGATGTCGAATCGTATGCATGGCTGGGTGAAAACACGCTGGTATCAGAGAATACTGTTCTGAGGACCGCTACTGTGGAAGCTTTAGGGCAAATCCTCCAGGACCCGGAATTTGACCTCCTGTACAAAGGTTATGCGGGATTTCACAGAAGAAAGATCCTCGATCTCATCAAAAACAGCATGGAGGTCAATGACGAAGGTATGATCGCAGCCGCCGCGGATATCATTGCATCTCCCGAAGCAAAGCTGAAAACATTGATCGACAGCCTGACATTTCTGGAAAAAGCCCTGGAGGATGTGTCTGATGCCGGAAAATTTGAAAGCAGGATATCGGTGGAAAAGGCCCTGGCCTATATGAAAGATGTCCCATTTGAAGAATATCTCCCACCCTATACCCATCCGCTTGAATTTTCCTACCTTCAGGAATACAATGAAAGTACCAAAGCCATAGTGAAAACAGATCGGGGGTTGATCACTATAAAACTCAATGTCACCGAAGCCCCGGGAGCGGTCTTCAATTTCATTGAGTTGTCAAACAGAAATTATTTTGATGATAAGATCTTCCACCGCGTCGTACCGAATTTCGTTGTCCAGACAGGTAGCCCCAGGGGGGATAATTATGGGGGAGCGGATTACACGATCCGGTCAAATTTCAGCACCGCCTACTACGAATCCCAGGGTGTTGTCGGAATGGCCTCCGCGGGACCACACACTGAATCGACACAGTGGTTCATCACGCACTCGCCAACCCCGCATCTCAACGGAAAGTATACCGTATTCGGCTTTGTTGAGGAAGGTATGGATGTTTTGCACAACCTCCAGGCCGGCGATAAAATTATTGATGTAATAATCTCGAACATATAATGAAAAAAACACCTCTCTTCGACACGCATGTGGCATTGAGTGCCAAAATGGTTGAATTCGCAGGCTTTGAGATGCCGGTCGTTTACACCACCATCACTGAAGAACATCAGAATGTCAGGCTGCACGCCGGGCTTTTTGATGTTTCACATATGGGCCAATTCATGATCAGTGGGCCCGAAGCATTGAACCTGGTGCAAATGGTCAGCTCTAATGACGCCTCAAAACTGAAGATCAACCAGGCCCAGTATTCTTGCCTTCCCAATGACAAGGGAGGGATCGTTGATGACCTGATCGTTTACAGGCTGGAAGAGCAAAAATTTATGCTGGTCGTGAACGCTGCCAATGCGGAGAAAGACTATTTCTGGATAAACTCCGCAAATACTTTTGATGCCCGCCTCGAAGACTTGTCCGATCATTATGCCCTCCTGGCCCTCCAGGGACCAAAGGCCACACGCATCCTGCAAAAACTGACATCTGCGGATCTTGATGGCATCGCTTTTTATCACTTTACGACAGGAGCCGTCGCAGGCATTGACAATGTGATCATTTCTGCTACGGGGTACACAGGGTCGGGAGGATTTGAACTGTACATATCCAACACCAATGCCAGGCACCTGTGGGATGCCATCATGGAAGCCGGAAAAGCTGACCATATCCTGCCCATTGGCCTCGGCGCCCGGGATACACTGAGACTGGAAATGGGGTACTGTCTTTACGGAAACGATATCAATGATAACACCTCGCCAATCGAAGCCGGACTGGGCTGGATCGTCAAAACCAAAAAAGACAGTGACTTCTTTTCAAAGGATCATTTTATCGCCCAACGCCGCGACGGCATTACCAGGAAACTCGTTGGTTTTGTCCTCGACGATAAACGCGTTCCCCGGCAGGGGTACCCAATCGCCAATACTGAGGAATCAGTGATCGGCTTTGTAACATCAGGCACAATGTCCCCTTCACTTGACATGCCTATTGGCATGGGTTATGTCCCGGTTGATGTGGCAAAACCGGGCAATGACATCCTGATTCA
>JBFKJL010000123.1:0-7321 GCA_041631795.1 Saprospiraceae bacterium
ATACGTGGACCTCGATCGCAGCCTATCCCGCTGTCCGGCAGTCTGCGACAAGCTTTGTCATTGGCGATACGGCATATGTAGGCCTGGGGTCAAATGGTGTTCTGGCACAAAAGACATTCTACAAATACGATAAGACGGCAGATGCGTGGGTATCCATCGCCGATTTACCAGGAGATGGGAGAATAGGGGCCGTCGCCTTTGTCGTCAATGGCAAGGGGTATGTTGGTCTCGGAAAAAACCAGTCGGCAGCATACCTGACCGACTTTTACGCATACGATCCAGCTACTGGGGCATGGACTTCCGTCACATCCTATCCAGGATTAGGTGTGGAAAATGCGTGTGCGTTTGATGATGGCACTTTGGGTTACGTGGGATTAGGGTTGTCAGGCAGTGGACCCAGCAATGCTGTTTATGCCTATGACCCGGGAACCAATGCATGGACGTCCCGCGCGAATTATCCGGGGGGAGCAAGGTCTGAGGCTGTTGCCGTAGGTACGTCCACAGGAGCTTTGGTAGGCCTCGGCATTGCATTTGGATCGCGTAAAAAAGATTTTTACACCTATGATCCGCAGGCTGATACCTGGACGTCATTTATTGATTTTCCCCAGGGAATGAACAGGGGTATAGGATTCAGCCTTTTGGATGATGTGTACGTGGGGCTGGGGCTGGAACCTGGCTATTCCAGTAAGATGTACAGGACCGACCTGGAAAAATATGTGTCTTCATCCAATGCGGATGGAGAATCTATGTGGACCATCAGCGGCCTTTCCGGTGTGCTCTCAAACGGCAACAGTGCCGGGAACCAGGTGATTACCGATCTTTCAGATCCTGTGAACAGCCAGGATGCGGTGACAAAGGCGTATGTCGATGGCCAGTGGATTTTGACGGGCAGTGAACTTTCCAATGCAAACGGGGGTGATGTCAATATCGATGCGAACACCCTTTTTGTGGATGTCAGTACAAACTCGGTAGGCATAGGCACGAATACTCCCGGAAGCGCTCTCCATGTAAAGAAAAATGACAACAGTTTTGCCGGTATTTGGGCAACAGGGGATTCCCAGGGGACAGGTGTATTCTATGCCGGCCAATCCACATCATTTGGAGGAGGGTTCTTATTTGATGGCGACAATAATCCGGCAGTTGTAGGCGGGACGGACAGGCTGACTTTTTTCAGGAGGAATGGCGGTACGGACTATGAGGTCTTTTCATTTCCATATAATGTGGATGATGTGACATTTAAAGGTGATGGATTTTTCGATGGAGGATTGGTTGTCAATGATGCCGGCAGTAATTTCAGCTTTCGTACGGAAAGTCAGGGTAACCCTCACATGTTATATATTGAAGCACTCAATAACCGTGTGGGGATTGGAACAGGCTCACCTTCACATACGCTTGATGTGGCCGGTGATGCAGAAGTTAATGGCAAACTCGAAATTCTGCCAGCAAATAACAATGTTGGCATTTTCATTAATCATGATAAATCCACGAATGGCGCAACACTGAGCCTTAGTGTTGATTTGGATAACACATATACGGGTGATCCAACATTGGTCGTTGCTGGGTCATTCAATGCTTCAAAATCCGGAGCAGGGGGCGATGTCTTGGGAGTGAGTGCCGTTGGACAAAATGATAATACCAGCAACGGTTTAAAGACTTATGGAATATGGGCGAGTGCTCACAGATCTCTTTCTGCAACCAATTCTGCTTCCTATGGAGTGTATGGTACAGTAGGTGGCAACGCTGCTTCAAACTATGCCGGGTATTTTGACGGAGATGTTTATACGACCGGAAGTTACTTGCCTTCGGACAGGAAACTCAAATCGGATTTTGAGCCATATACCGGAGCACTTGAAAAACTTATGAATATCAACGCCTTCAAGTATAAATACGATCTTGGCAAATATCATTTCATGAACCTTCAGGAAGGCTCCCAGATCGGGATGCTGGCTGAGGATATCCGTAGAGCCTTTCCGCAGTTGGTTAAAAGAACCATTCATCCGGCACAGATTGTCTCCCTGGAGCATGCGCAAAGAGCCTACAGGCCCGGTGAATACACTGATATTGGTGACAGCCTTGCCAGGATCGGTTTTGATGTTTCTTTCGAAGCGGTGAATTATGCGGGATTTGTGCCCATACTTATACAGGCGGTGAAGGAGCAGCAGGCGCAGATTAGTGCGTTGGAGCTGGAGATTTCGAGTTTTCGAGAGGACGAGATGTGGAGACTGCGGGATCAGGAAGTGGATGCGCTGAGGAAGGAGGTGGAGGCATTGAGAGCGCTGATCGAATCAATGGTGAAGGAATAAACACATACCACAGGTGCGGGATTAATCCCGCACCTGTAATATAATTTCCAAGATATAACCCTGTAGGAATCCGACATGTCGGATTTCCTTCAGGGCAACCCACAAGATGCAACGTCCTGTCGGCAAATGCCAAAGAAGAAATTCCAAATTCCATTCACAGGTGCGGGTTTAAACCCGCACCTGTGAATCAGCTTTCCTTCATCTGACCTGTCATGTAGGAAGCTGCTTGTCAGCTTTCCTTCATCTGACCTGTCATGTAGGAAGCTGCTTGTCAGCTTTCCTTCATGACGGCCTCCCATGTTTTCCCTACCTTATCGACCTTCTTTTTAAAAGCCTTTCCACCTTTTGAAGATTTAATGCGGTCAAAAAGCAAGTGCATCTCACCGCGCCAATCTTCATAATCCTGGACAGTCGGAACGAGGTCACGCCAGGCACCGATGTGGGCCTTAAAAGCCTTTTGAAAACCCTCAGGGCAGGCATTGAAATCTAAAGCCTCGAGGCCTTCGACATAATTCAAAATAGACACTGCAAGTGACATGATCTCGGAAGAGGTGTTGCGCATTTCGGCCAATTTGGCATCTTCTGCCAGGATCTTTTCAATACAGGGATCACCGGTGGCCTGCTCGTCGTTCATGTCAAAGGATTCATGTTGGGGCATTCCGGGACATAGGAGAAAGAAACAGATAATGGTAAGCATAACTTCAAGTGTTTTGTGCGTGTAATCATAAAACTAAACATGTTTTGTGAATATCAAAAATGCATCCGAGGACAACGATCATATTCCGTTATGGGATATTATTCCTTATTTTGGAAATCAATCAAAAACTTGTGCGCCCTTGGCCACGTGGAAAAAATATACGCTCAACTTCAAACGCCCTTCCGGTACTTCTCGCGGTGTGCTGACCGCCAAGGACAGTTATATCATTGGCCTTAGTAAAAATGGACTGACCGGCATTGGTGAGTGCTCACTCATTAAGGGATTGAGCCCGGATCCGACTGACCGGATGGAGGATGTTTTGGATAGTGTATGTCAAGCATCCGGTGAGGGAAGGGATTTCCACGAGGTTGACCTAGGAGAATTTCCCAGTATCCGGTTTGGCCTGGAAATGGCATTGCGCGACCTGGAGGTTGGTGATCATCGGCTTTTCGATACGCCATTTTCGAGAGGAGATTCAGGCATTCCTGTCAACGGCCTTGTCTGGATGGGCGATAAGGCGTTTATGAAGGCGCAGATCAAAACCAAGATCAGCGATGGTTTTCGATGCATTAAGATCAAGATCGGCGCGATCGATTTCGACGAGGAAATTGATTTACTCAAATATATACGTTCTCAATTTAACGCCGATGACATAGAGATCCGCGTGGATGCCAATGGAGCATTCACGCCCGAAGAGGCAATGGACAAACTGGAAAGGCTCTCAGTATTCGACCTGCATTCTATCGAGCAGCCTATCCGTCAGGGTCAGATCGATGAGATGGCGCGCTTATGTGCCAAATCACCCTTGCCGATAGCCCTTGACGAGGAACTGATCGGCGTCCACGGCAATGCCAAAGCCGTATTGATCGACGCCATCAAACCGCAGTATATCATCCTGAAGCCAAGCCTCCTCGGTGGCTGGAAAGCGTCAGCGGAATGGATCGATATCGCGAAACAGTGGGGGATAGGCTGGTGGGTCACATCCGCCCTTGAATCCAACATCGGCCTGAATGCCATTGCGCAATGGACAGCGACCCTGGACACCACGATGTACCAGGGGCTGGGTACAGGCCAACTGTTCACCAATAATATCCCGTCCCCATTGAACATTCGCGATGGAAAACTCTTTTATTCCGGAAAATGGAATTTATCATTCATAGATTATAATGGTACTCGATATCGATAATGTCACATACAGCATTCATTCGGTCGCGGACCTGGAATCAGTGAAGAAGGCCTCCACATCTATCGATACGGTGAAAGATGAAGTGATTGAATTCTGCCTTGAGTGGTTCAATGACAGTGATTATATCAATGCTTTCACATCCGGCTCCACTGGCACACCCAAAGAGATGCGGCTTGGAAAAGAAGCTGTCAGCGCCAGTGCCCGTAAAACTGCAAAGTTCTTTGATCTTAAGTCCGGAGATGTGGCCCTGTTGGCCCTTCCGCTGAAATATATCGCTGGGAAGATCATGCTGGCACGCGCGTTGGTCCTGGATCTGCACCTCATCCTGAAAGCGTCTTCCGCCATGCCCATGGAAGGAATCTCCTCCGATATAGACTTCCTGCCATTGACACCGCACCAGGCGTTGGCCTCATTGCGGCGTGATCCGAAATGTTTTAACAGTGTCAATAAAGTCCTCCTTGGCGGAGGGCCGGTTCCCCGGGAATTAAAATATATTATAAAAAAATCTAATATATTATTTTTTCATGGATTTGGCATGACTGAGACCATTACGCATATTGCTGTCCGGACATTGAATGGACCGAAGTCATCAGAACACTACGAGGCCCTTCAAGGGATTCGTTTTGAAGCAGATAAAGAAGATCGGCTCATCATTCACGCAGATCATCTTAAAGATGTCATCTGGACAAATGATGTTATAGAGTTGATTGACGAAAAAACATTTAGGTGGATCGGCCGAAGCGACAATGTCATCAATTCAGGTGGCATCAAGATCTATCCTGAAATGTTGGAATCGCGGTTTGAATCTCTTTTTGATCAACCATTTTTCATAGGAGGCTGCAATGATGATATATACGGTGAAGTTCCGGTCCTTATTTTGGAAGGAACACGTGAAGATGCCCTGGAAGCGCTGAATATCATTCGTGTACAATCACGTTTCAAGTATGCAATTCCTAAAAAGGCATATGTCCTTGATGCCTTTATTTATACCTCATCTGATAAAATAATGCGCCGGGAAACATTAAATTGCGCTCTCCAAACAAAACCCGTTTTTTAGGGTTTAATGAATGGACATTTTCGGTATGAGAGAATTTAATGACAACAGTGTATTTGCGGCGTACAGCCTGCCGGCCTCAAGGGATTATACCCTTATTATCCAGGAAGATGAAGCTGTACCCGCTGATAAGCTGAAAAATGCACCATCATTTGTATTTCATCCTTTTGACAAGTGTGAGAATAAATATCAGTTGAGGCCGGATTTTACAGGTATCAATGTACCATTTACATTTTCGACGACGAGGCAATGCACACAAAAGGACATCGAACCGGAGACATATATTTCTGACGTTGAGGCCACTATAAACAGGATAAAAGATGGTGCAGTTCAAAAGGTTGTGCTTTCGAGAACAAAATCATGGGACATCCCCGGGTCCAACATCAGCGACCTTTTTTACAACCTCGTGGGCATGCAACCTGATGCATTTGTGTACATGATCAATATACCCGGTGAGGGATGCTGGATGGGCGCTTCTCCTGAATTGCTGATTAACAAGGTCAGCGAAAATACATACACTACGGTGGCCCTTGCAGGCACGCAAATGAATTTTGGCCAAAACCTGGACTTTGTATCGTGGGGTGAGAAAGAACTAGATGAGCAATCCTATGTTGGAAAATTTGTCAGGGAGCAATTTGATGACCATGACATTAATTTCAAGAAAACAGGGAAGTCGACGATTTCGGCAGGGGAAGTCCTGCACATCCGGTCGTCCTATAAAATTAATCATGATCAGTTGTCCATCTTCGATATGGCAGAAATTTTACATCCGGGTCCTGCTATCGCGGGTTATCCTGTTGCAGATGCCTTGGATGTGATCCGTGATTCTGAGAAGCATGAGAGGAAGTATTATTGCGGGTATCTTGGACCCGTTGGTTTGGACGGTCATTCCTGCCTGTTCATCAATTTGCGCTGTATGCAGATCTATGAAGGCAAAGCGTCGTTGTACATTGGCGGAGGCATTACCTCTGCTTCTGACCCGTCAAAGGAGTGGGCGGAGACTGACATTAAATCGCGCACCTTGATCTCGGTCCTCAACCTATCCACAAAAAGTGTTTGATGGCATCCGATAAAGTGTCCATCCGCCGGCTCGTAGAGATTTGTCGCCAAAAGGGCATCAGGCATATTGTATTTTCGCCGGGATCCAGGAACGCCCCTTTGACCATTACATTCAATGCCTTCCCGGAATTCAAATGTTATACGATCACTGACGAACGGTCCGCTGCATTCTTTGCCCTTGGAATCGCCCAACGACTGAGAGAGCCTGTAGTGATTTGTTGTACTTCAGGTACTGCGGCGCTGAATTATGCGCCTGCCATTGCCGAAGCGTACTACCAGGGCGTGCCACTGCTCGTCATAACCGCGGACAGGCCTGTCGAATGGAAAGACCAGGGCGCCGGCCAGACCATTAACCAAACACATATCTACAGGAATTATGTTGTCGGCAGTTATGAATTGACACAGGAAGCTTTGCATCGCGATGATTTATGGCGCAATGATCTCATAATCAATGAAGCCATCAACCGCACTGTGTCTGACATGCCGGGACCTGTCCATATCAATGTCCCTCTTCGTGAGCCCTTGTACGACCAGGTGCAGGCCGCTGATGAGAATGTCAGAATTATTTCAGCTGAGAAAGTGCTCAAGACCTTGTCCTCCGGGCAGGCTGAAAGACTCCGGAACACATGGCGTCGGTCGGAGAAAAAGATGATGCTTGTCGGTCTCAGGCCTCCGGTCAACGGACTGGCTAAAGACATCGACATGCTTATTGACAAGAGTGGTCTTGTGGTAGTCACCGAGACGACTTCAAACCTGGCGTGTGAAAAGACCTTTCCTTGCATTGACAGGCTCATCACGACCATTCCAGAAGATTCAGAAGACGCTTATGCGCCCGATCTGCTTATCACTTTTGGGGGACCTATTGTGTCCAAGAAAATCAAGGCGTTGCTCCGGCGGATGTCCCCGGATCAGCACTGGCACATCGATCCTTCCGGTATTCACCTGGATACATTTCAATCGCTCACAGAGGTCATATCCATGGATCCAGAGAGATTTGTCAGCTTGTTGAATAGCTGGGAAGA
>JBFKJL010000124.1:0-7321 GCA_041631795.1 Saprospiraceae bacterium
CTTTGACGGCCATAGGGTCATCTACCGCGCCTGTCGTTTTTACATCTCTTTTTGATGACACGCGTGGAGGTGATACAAATGGCGACGGTAATGCAACTCTTCCGGCCGGAGACAATTGGTCCTCTGTTTACATTGAAGAAATGGGTTCAGGAACTTTCGATTATTGTTTCTTTGGATACGGTGGCGGGCAACATGCGGCCTTGCTGGAAACTCATTCCAGTAATATTGAAGTCTCCAATTCAGAATTTGCCTTTTCTGCGGAAAATGGCATTTACAGTGTTGGGTCTTCATATACGGTCAGATCATCCAACTTTCACAATAACAGCTCGTCCGGCATTGCGTATTCCAATTTTGATAACAACAAGGACTTCACCCTGGTCAATAATGTTTTTACAGACAATACCTGGGCGGTCAATGGAACATTAACGGATAATTCGACGAATTTGACACTGACAGGCAATTCTTCTAGCGGTACAAATACCAATGGTGTTGGGTACAATGGCTTTGGCTTGAAGGGAACCCTTGAAGGCATGGTGAATTACGAAGGACAGGACGATTTTCCTTTTATCGTAGTAGATGATTTAAATGTTAAACTGGCAGCAAGCCTGACCATTACTCCTGGAACGGTTATGAAATTCCTTGACTGGTGGGACGATATTGATGTTTACGGCAACCTATTCGCGCGTGGAACAATGTCCGCGCCCATCGTCTTTACCTCCCTCCATGATGATACGTTTGGCGGTGACACCAATGGCAACGGCGGTGATACAGAACCTGCTCCTGGTCAGTGGTCTTCAATGTATGTTGAAGAAGGCGCAAGTGCCACATTTGAGCATTGTTATTTCGGATATGGGGGAGGTCAGCATTATGGGATGATTCATACGCTGAGCAGCAATATAACAATTGACCAGTGTGAATTCACGAGATCAGGCACAGAAGGGATCTATGCAATTAATGCTACATTTCCAGTAACCGCATGCTCTATACACGATAATAACGCTTCAGGTATTTTCTTCAGCAACCTGGATCCGGGGAAAAACCTCGTCCTCACAAATAATATCTTCAGCAACAATTCATGGGCAGTCTATTCTGTCTTTAATGAGATGTCCAGTAATATCATTTTGTCCGGCAATACATCGTCCGGGGGGCTTTCCAATGGTTTTGGTCGCAATGGATTTGGTTTCAAAGGGACCGTCAAAGGGTCGGTCATATTCGATGGTCAAGACAATTTCCCGTTTATAGTTGATGATGATTTGGATGTCATGGCCGGTGCGGATTTGTCATTTTCCGCAGGGACGGTCATTAAATTCAATGACTGGTGGGATGATATTGTTGTTAATGGTTCACTGACAGCTCAAGGGACTGAAGATAAAAAGATCATCTTCACTTCAGTTTTTGATGATACATACGCTGGAGACACAAATAACGATGGCGCTTCCCAGGGCGTACCCGGGCATTGGTCTTCAATTTACCTGGAGGCACAGGGCAACGGGTTATTTGACTACTGCCACATAGGGTATGGGGGTGGACAACACGCCGGTGCCATCCATGCACTGTCAAGTCAGTTTACAGTGGATCACAGCACATTCTTATCCAATGAGCAAAACGGAATCTATTGCAAGGACGCTTCACCGGAAGTCAGGCGATCAACTTTCATAGACAATACCAGTCATGGCATCTATTTTTCAGGTTTTGATCCTGGTGTGGATGTTATTCTCTCCGAGAACACCTTTCAAAACCAGGGTTGGGCTGTAAATTCTGATTTTACCTCAATGAATTCAAACATCTTCCTCACTGGAAATTCAAGCACCGGAACAAATGCCAATGCGCTTGGTCGCAATGGTTTTGGCCTGGCCGGATTTGTAGTTGGACAAGTGGTTTTCCAGGGGCAGGATGATTTTCCATTTATCGTCAAAGCCGACCTTTCCGTTGGCGAAGGGGCTGCATTGGAATTGACAAAAGGAACAGTTGTTAAATTTGATGGCTGGTGGGCTGATCTCCATGTTTATGGAAGTTTCAAAGCTATTGGCACAAAGGATGCACCTATTATTTTCACTTCCCTTTTTGATGACAAATTCGGCGGGGATACAAATGGCGATCTTGATGCAACAGCACCTGCGGCTGAAAACTGGTCTTCGCTTCACTTCGGAAATACAAGTTTTGACAGTCGAATAGAATACGCCTGCATTAATTTTGGCGGGGGTCAGAATAGCGGCAACCTTGTTATAAATTCTAACAATGTATCTGTCGAAAATTGTGCAGTCGGAAATGCTGCCGGCAATGGGATTGTCATTACAGATGCCAGTCCGACCATTACCAGGACGGTCATCCACGACAGCCACACCGGTATGCGCATTGATGGAAACTCCCAGCCGGTATTGTTTTCCAATGATATCATCAGTAATTACGAATGGGGCATGTTTAACAGCAATGGGGGCAATATCGTCAATGCGACCTCAAATTATTGGGGGAGCAGTTCAGGGCCATTGCATGCATTATCCAACCCCGATGGCACAGGAAACAAGGTGAATGACTTTGTGGATTGCTCCAATTGGCTCACTTCATTGTCTGACCAGGATCTCGTTCCGAAGCCGGCCTTCTACATGCGGCATTCCGGCCAGGATTTTTCTTTCCATAATACATCTGTTTTTGAATCAGACTTTATGTGGACCTTCGGCGATGGCGATACCAGCTACCTGAATTCACCTTACCACCATTATGCCATTCCAGGAAAATACGACGTATGCCTCACAGGGACCACGCAATGTTACGTGGAAATGACTGAATGCCATACGGCTGAAGTCAAGGGTGTCCAGGCCATATCGCCCTCGCAAGGCGGGAATATCGGTGATGTGACGATTGAGGTCTTCGGTGTGGGATTTACACCAACATCCTATTTTACCCTGACCCTGGGTGGTCATGTGCTTACGGGCACAGACTATGTCCTTACAGCGTCAGGCTCATTAATAGCGACTTTTGACCTTGCCGGACAAACCCTCGGCCAATATGACCTGAATGTTGTTGTCCCTGGCGATGAAACCTTCACGGTCACCAATGCATTTACAGTCGTTCAGGGCACGGTGGCACAACCCTGGGTTACAATTGGCGGGAGGCCAAATGCCCTGCTGGGTACATGGACAAAGTTCAATGTCAAATATGGCAACGATGGCAATACGGATGCCAAGAGTATCCCGATAACGATTGCAGTTACCGATTTGCCGGGCCTGGAAATCGAATTTCCGGAGATCCAGATCGATTTTCCACCTTTCGTAGATCCCAATGACCCCCTGATTCCTCTCATCACTTCTGATCCTTGCTACTATATCGTACAGTCCGTCCAGGGCATAGAGCAATCCATGCGGGTCTATACCTACCACATCCCGCTGATCCAGGCATCGAGTGTCAATACGATCGATATCAGGATCAAAAGCCAGGAATCCTACCAGTTTATAGCCTGGACCGGGACTTCATTCTACCCGGGTGGTTTCAATACACATTATGTGGATTGTTTCGTGGAAATTGTACGGGAAATGGGCTATAGCCAGACGATCATTGACTTGCTGACGGTGGACAGGTTCGTTACGGAAGTAGAATACATCACCCGGTATTTTTACGATGAACTGCACATCCTGGGTTGCTGGAACTGGTATTGGGCCTGGGCCATTTCCCAGGTCGTTGAAGATCAGCTGACCTACGTGGAGATCGTGGACATCGTCCAGAGATTTACGGAGATCTATGTCGATGCCTATGCCTATGAAAGCATTTACATCGATTGTATAGAGATCATCATTCCCCATGACTATGAAGATCACCCGGTGAACGTCGTGACCTCTTTTGATCCGAATGAGAAAGTGGGCATTACGGGAATCGGAGATGAAAATTACATCAATAAAAGAGAGAATATTACCTACACGGTATTCTTTGAAAACAAGGCTGAAGCCACAGCGCCGGCGCATACGGTCATTATCCGCGACACACTCGACCCAGACGTTTTTGACCTGACCTATTTCTCCTTCGAAGATATTTATGTCGGGGATAAATTCGTCAGTCCAATTCCAAGGACGACTTCATATGTGACGGAACTGCCTATACCCGAACTGAATGTCAATGCCAGGATAGAAGCCGATGTGGATATGGCATCAGGATCAATCGAGTGGTTGTTCAGATCTTTTGATCCGGCCACAGGAGAAGAGGTTGAAGATCCATTTGTCGGCATTCTGCCACCCAACGTGACATCACCGGAAGGAGAGGGCAGTGTCCGGTTTACCGTTGGATTGAAACAGCCGATATCAGATGGCGATGTCGTTGCCAATGATGCGATCATATACTTTGATGCAAATGAGCCCATCATCACAAACACTTTTATCAATACGTTCGATCTGTCGCCTCCCGAGAGCCATATCGGCATGTTGCAGTCCTGGAATTATGATGAATTTGAACTCGATCTCTATGGCAGCGATGCAGGATCTGGTATTGAATTTCATGAAATTTGGGTGTCTAAGGATAACGACCCGTATAGGTTGTGGAAAATTAGCTCAGGCCCTACAGAACAATACCAGGCAGATGGATACGGTGATTACCGTTTCTATTCAGTAGCTGTGGATAAAGTGGGGAACAAAGAGCTTGTTCCGGCCCAGCCTGATGCCCAGACGCTTGTTTCTTCGAGCGATGACTTGTTTGAAGAAGAAAGGATCACCTTGTATCCGAACCCGGTCAACGATTTGCTTTATTGCCGGTTTGCTGTGGATACATGGTCAGAGGCTACGATTTCGGTGTACGATCTGTTCGGGCGCCGATTGGAATATTTCAGAATGCAAAACCATGCGCAAGGGGATAACACATTTATTGTCAATATGAAAGATTATCCCCCTGGCATTTATAGCCTGTCGATAGATTTGCCAGAAAGCCGGGTCGTGAAGAAATTTATGAAAGAGTAATGTGTTTGATTAATTGATTCTGGCCGGGAAACCGGGTGTTGACCTGTGTTTCCCGGTTTTTTTTCGATCTTCCAGCTTCCACCCCCGACGAAGACAAAGTCTTGTCGGGATGCCATTTTTGATGGCACTTCCAGCTTCCTACTTCCAGCTTTCACCTTTGAGCTTTCAGCTTTCAGCCCCTCCGACCGCCGTCAGCCATCTTTGGATATAAAGCACCACGAAGGATTCAGCCCCGACGCAGGCTACGCCTAGTCGGGATGCCGCACTTTGCGCTTTGCGCAAACGTCGGCACTTCCACCTTTCAGCTTTGACCTTCCACCTTTCAGCTACTTCTTCTACGCTATCGTTATATCGTCATTCAGATAAATGTCCTGAATAGCATTAAGTAATTCGACCCCATCCTTCATGGGCTTCTGGAAAGCTTTGCGGCCGGAGATCAGACCCATGCCGCCTGCGCGCTTATTGATCACAGCTGTTCGGACAGCCTGTGCAAGGTCATTGGACCCGGAAGCGCCGCCAGAATTGATCAATCCAGCCCGGCCCATGTAACAGTTGGCCAACTGATATCGCGTCAGGTCAATGGGGTGATCCGAAGTCAGTTCAGAATAGACCTTGTCGTGGGTTTTTCCAAAATTGATGGCCTTGAAACCGCCGTTATTTTCTGGTTGCTTTTGCTTGACAATATCCGCCTGGATGGTTGACGCAAGGTGATTGGCCTGTCCGGTAAGGTCAGAAGCGACATGATAATCTTTGTCTGCCTTGAAAGCTGGGTTTCTCAGGTATGCCCACAATACAGTGACCATACCCAGGCTATGAGCGTATTCAAAGGCTTCGGAAACTTCAATGATCTGCCGGCTGCTCTCCTCGGAACCAAAATAAATCGTGGCGCCTACTGCAATGGCCCCCATGTCAAAGGCCTGGTCGATACTCCCAAACATAATCTGGTCAAACTTGTTTGGATAGGTCAGCAGCTCATTGTGATTGATCTTCAAAAGAAATGGAATCTTGTGTGCGTACTTCCTTGAGACCGCACCCAGGACACCAAGGGTTGACGCAACGGCATTACATCCTCCTTCAATCGCCAGTTTGACAATATTCTCAGGATCAAAATAAATGGGATTGGGCGCAAAGGAAGCCCCGGCAGTATGTTCTATGCCCTGATCCACGGGAAGGATGGAAATATACCCCGTTCCGCCAAGCCGGCCTGTATTGAAGAGCTGTTGTATATTGCGCATTACAACAGGGGAGCGATCAGAAGCCATGACCACCCGGTCAACAAAGTCTGGTCCTGGCAAATGCAATTGTTCATTTGAGATCGTTTTACTCCTGTGATTCAGGAGATATTCCGATTCTGAAGACAGAAGCTCCTCGATTTTGGAACTGTTCAATTTTATTGTAGGCATAGTGCAAATATTTTGATAAAAGAAAGTGTAAATATGACAAAAACTAAAATGATATATGTGAGCTTCGTTATGATATTAATCATTACAATAATTGAGGTTGGTTGGTCCGAAAAGCCATAAGTGATTATTAATTTTAAACTTTGTAATGAAAATTTTTAAAACAATTTGACTGAGTTTTAAATAATTATTTCATCTGAAAAAGTTTAATGTTTTGGCAAAATCAAAAAATACAAAAGGCGTCATAGCCATACTGACTGGGGGTGGTGATGTTCCTGGATTGAATCCGGCGATAAGAGCAATTACAATACGCGCGCTGCGAGAAGGCTACAGGGTCATAGGTTTACGACGGGGTTGGGCTGGCATCGTAGATGTTGTCCGGGATAAAAAGTATGACAACAGCAACAATTTCCAGGTCCTCACCAAGGAGATCGTTAATAAGGCTGGAAGGACGGGAGGCACGTTTTTACATACCTCACGAACCAGGCCCAGCCATGTCGCCAGGAGAGATGTGCCGGATCATTTGAAAGATGCGTATACTGATGAGGTGAACGACCTGACAGAAGAGGTGATCAAGAACCTTGAATGGCTGGAAGTTGAATACCTTATCCCGATAGGTGGTGATGATACATTGAGCTACGGTGTGCACCTGTTCAGAAAAGGCTTCAAAGTCGTAGCTATACCTAAAACAATGGATAATGATGTGCCCGGCACGGACTACTGCATCGGGTTCAGTACCTGTGTGACACGGACCATCAGCCTGACAAATAATCTCCGAACGGCCGGTGGTTCCCATGAACGGATCATGGTCCTTGAGGTCTTTGGACGGTATGCGGGGTTCACGGCCATGCTCCCTACTATGGCGGGCGCCGCTAATCGATGTGTTATCCCCGAATATAAATTTGACATGGATCTGCTGACAGGACTCCTGATGGAGGACAGAGCAGAAAATCCGAGTAATTATTCCATCGTGCTTGTGTCAGA
>JBFKJL010000125.1:0-7312 GCA_041631795.1 Saprospiraceae bacterium
GAATTACCTTGAACTGACACCTGTAAATACGACACATCCTGGCTATCACCTCGGTATGGAGATCAGGCTCAATGAAGGCAAAATGTACTTCCTCGGCGGAGCTGAATATCACAAATTATCTTATAAGGGCATCACGGGCAAGGATTTTTTCGGCCACGCGGAAAATATGACCTGGCTGAGAGGTAAAATGGGCCTGGGATTCGACTTTTTCTCACTCACCTCTTACCTGGTCATTACGGGAAAGTTACAGGGTGCAATTGACTTTCTCACCAATATTCCCGCTTACCCGGCCCTTGATTTTAATGATGCCAGTGGTGGTCTCCACATGGGCCTGGGATGCCGCCTGATGAAGCGAATGACTCTTCAGCTGGGATATGAAAAAGGATTTTTCAATATCGTACGCGACGTTGACTCGAGCAAGATTGATTTTTATACTCTGAGCATAGGTTTGCTATTCTAAAACTCAACTGTACGATGGGTCTCGTAAGGTTCATGCCGGATTCAACCTGCAATTATTTCATTTGAGAGTTCGACAACCTGCAAAGTATTGATCATCTTTTCACTCCCTGGGACAGATATCTTTATATAATTGTCAGTAAAACCATTGACCCGCTTGTCTTCTTTTGATCGTTCAAATAATACGGGTCGCGATTCACCTAAATGAGCTGCTATAAAGGCACTCTTCTTACTGCTGGAAAGTGCCCTCAAAGTCTGATTTCTGCGTTTCCTTTCTTCAAGCGGCACAACCCCGTCCATTTTATATGCTGGGGTATGTTCCCTTTCCGAATACGTAAAAACATGAAGATAGGAGACCTCCAGTCCTTGAAGAAAATGAAAAGTCTTCATGAACTCCTCATGTGTTTCCCCTGGAAACCCGACGATGACATCAACACCAATGCTGCAGTGTGGTATCCTTGTTTTAATCGAAGAGATGCGCTGAGTATAAAGTCCGGTTCTGTATCGCCTCTGCATCTTCTTGAGTATGCTGTCTGAACCTGACTGCAAAGGCAAATGAAAGTGCGGCATAAACTTTTTTGAATCCGCCACAAAATCAATGACTTCTTCTGTACATAAATTCGGTTCTATTGACGAAATCCTGAATCTCTCTATGCCCTCGACTTCTTCAAGCGCCCTGATAAGATCAATAAAAAATTCACGCCGCTTATACTTGACAGTACCCCGTGCCGTGGTGTATGGATGCTTGCCAAAGTCTCCTATATTGACACCTGTCAACACAATCTCCTTTACACCTCCTTCTGAAAGTTTTCTGGCTTGCGCCAAAACGTTTTCAACTGTATTACTCCTGCTGTTTCCCCTGGCGTTCGGGATCGTACAGAAGGCGCATTTATAGTCACATCCGTCCTGGACTTTCAGAAAAGTACGTGTCCGGTCCCCGAAGGAAAAGGCATTTTCAAAGGTATTGGCCATCTGAACATCTGACACATGGACCTCAGCCATCCCGCATGATGACGACAGGGAATCGATGTAATCGAGGATCCTGAACTTTTCCGCAGCTCCCAAGACAAGGTCAACACCTTCAATACCTGAAATCTCCCGGGGCTTTAACTGCGCATAGCAGCCCATAACAATGATCCTGGCCTGGGGATTGGTACGCAACGCCTGGCGCACCGTGTACCGACACTTCCTGTCTGCAAAATCGGTGACCGAACAAGTGTTGATCACATAGATATCCGCCTCCGTGTCAAATGCGCATACACCATATCCGGCATCCTCAAACTGACGCCTGATCGAAGACGTCTCCGAAAAGTTCAACTTGCAGCCAAGTGTATGAAATGCTACTGTACGAGGTGTTGCCACAATATGAGTTCTGAGTTCTGAGTTCTGAGTTCTGAGTTCTGAGTTCTGAGTTCTGAGTTCTGAGATAAATTTCAAAATTACAATCTTTTTAGACTAATAAATTGTGACGAATATAAAATTGCTTAATAGCTCAGTACCAACGTTCACCCGTCAATCTCCCCTTAAACTCAGAACTCTGAACTCTAAACTCTGAACTCTAAACTCTGAACTCTGAACTCTGAACTCTAAACTCTAAAACCCATCCCCATCCAGCAAATCACCAAGGCCACCGAGGATACTCCCCTCTCCTTTGCCTTTGCCAAAGTAACCTTTAGAGTTGGCCAGGATCCTGTCTGCCAGACGGCTAATAGGCAATGACTGGATCCAAACCTTTCCCGGTCCGAGGAGACTCGCAAAAAACAGGCCTTCACCACCGAATAAGGTATTTTTGACACCTCCGACAAATACAATATCGTAATCCACCATATGTGTAAAACCGACAAGACAACCCGTATCGACCTTCAGTTCTTCCCCTGGTTTGAGTTCTTTTTCCACAATGTATCCACCAGCATGTAAAAATGCCAAACCATTACCTTCAATTTTTTGCATGATAAAGCCTTCCCCGCCAAAGAAGCCCCTGCCGAGCCTCTTAGAAAATTCAATACCAACAGAAGTCCCCTTTGCAGCACATAAGAATGCATCTTTCTGGCAGATCACTTTGCCATTATATGCCCTGAGGTCAACAGGAATAATCTTACCCGGATATGGAGAAGCGAAGGCAATTTTTGCCTTGCCCTGACCTACGTGTGTGTATGTGGTCATAAACAACTTTTCGCCTGTCAGGACCCTTTTTCCTGCACCCCACACCTTGCCGAGAAATCCCTGGTCATCGTCTTTCTCGCTGCCATCACCAAAAATGGTTTTCATCTCAATATCCTCATCCATCATCAGGAAACTACCCGGCTCGGCAATGACAGTCTCATGGGGATCGAGCTCGATCTCGACAAATTGCATCTCTTCGCCAAAGATCCTGTAATCAATATCGTGTGTGTTCATTTTGTTTGATTTCTTGCGTATTGAAAAATCTCAAAATTTAGGAGAATTCCGCGGAAAGTCAAGTGACGGCTTGTCTGCATTAACACTCAGTATCCAAACACGCCCCACTGATCCTTTATATCCACAACTAAGGTGTAGAAGCGGAACAATGATGCAGGAAATTTAAAAAAATGACTTATCCCTCCAGTGCTGCAGCACCACCGACAATCTCGGAGATCTCATTTGTAATGGCTGCCTGTCTTGCCTTGTTGTAGTTGATCTTCAACTCCTTCATCAATTCTTCGGCATTTTCAGTGGCCTTATCCATTGCTGTCATCCGTGCTCCGTGCTCCGAGGCATGCGTATCGAGAATGTACCTGTGGAATGTTGTCTGGAGTATACTTGGAATCAGCGTTTCGAGCAGGTGGACCTTGTCAGGTTCAAAAATGTAATCTGCGCGCATGTATTTCTTTCCCTTTTCTTTCTTCGCCTTGATACGTTCGACAGGGAGGTACTGGACTGATTCGGCATACTGAACGGCCGCATTCTTGAATTTACCATAGACAACATGAACGACATCGTATTTGCCCTCAAGGAATTGCTCCATGAGGTGGTCAGCCAACTGGGAAACATTATCAAAGCTCAAATCACTGAAAAGATCCTGGTATTCCCGGTTATATGTACAACCAGGGCTGCGGCTTTTCAGGAAATCAAATCCTTTTTTCCCCACAAAGAGGATCTCAATCTGTCCATCCTTCTGGTAGTCGGGATACTTAGCGATGATTTCAAGTGTCTTTTTCCCTAGGTTGGCATTGAATGCGCCTGCAAGTCCTCGATTTGATGTTATAATGACTATGCAAATGCGCTGTATTTCCCTGCTTTTGCCAAAGGTGGTGGTCGCGTCTCCCTCGAGATTGGAAAGGATATTGGTCATGATCTTCTTAAGCCGCTCTGCATAGGGGCGCATTTTAGTGATCGCCTGCTGAGCTTTGCGCAGTTTGGCGGCAGAGACCATTTTCATGGCCTTGGTGATTTGCTGCGTCGAATTGACAGAAGATATTCTTTCCCGTACTTCCTTTAATTGACCACTCATCTGTTATAACTGTTTATGCAAATTGCTTTGTTAAATCAGCTGCGACCTTGCGAACAGTTTCAAGGACTTCGTCATTGAGTTTGCCTGCCCTGAAAGTATCCAGCACTTCCGGATGATTTTTTTCCAATGACATCAGGAATTGTTCCTCAAATTCCCTGACTTGATTTTCCTTTACATCGCGGAGAAGACCGTTGGTGCCAAGGTATATTATGGCCACCTGTTTTTCCACCGGCACAGGCGAATATTGAGGTTGCTTCAGGATTTCAACGTTGCGGCGTCCCTTGTTCAAGACAGCCATAGTCGCAGCATCAAGGTCTGAACCAAACTTGGAAAACGCTTCCAATTCCCTGAATTGGGCCTGGTCGAGCTTGAGTGTTCCAGCCACCTTTTTCATAGACTTGATCTGGGCTGAACCCCCTACACGAGAAACTGAGATACCGACGTTGATGGCCGGACGGATCCCGGAATTGAACAGGTTTGATTCAAGGAAGATCTGTCCGTCTGTGATCGAAATAACATTTGTGGGAATATAAGCGGAAACGTCTCCTGCCTGGGTTTCGATAATTGGCAGCGCAGTCAGGGAACCACCACCCCTGATAAGACCAGCTTTGACCAGGCTTTCGGGCAAGTCGTTCATCTGCTGTGCGATGTCATCATTTTCTATGATCTTCGCTGCCCTTTCCAAAAGTCTTGAGTGAAGATAGAAAACATCCCCGGGATAAGCTTCACGCCCCGGCGGACGTCGCAGCAACAAGGATACTTCCCTGTAAGCAACAGCCTGTTTTGACAGATCATCATAGACGATCAAAGCAGGACGCCCTGTGTCCCTGTAAAATTCTCCAATCGCAGCACCGGCAAAAGGCGCGTAAAACTGGAGAGGGGCAGGGTCTGAAGCTGATGCGGACACAATAACTGTGTAGGCCATAGCCCCATTTTCCTCAAGCGTTTTGGCCACCCGGGCCACAGTAGAAGCTTTTTGGCCTGAGGCCACATAAATACAATAAACTGGCTCTCCCCTGTCGTAAAATTCCTTTTGGTTTATTATTGTGTCAATTGCAATCGCCGATTTTCCGGTTTGACGGTCCCCGATAATCAATTCCCTCTGCCCCCGTCCAATGGGGATCATGGCATCTATGGCCTTTATACCTGTCTGGAGCGGCTCCTTGACCGGTTGCCTGAATATGACACCCGGTGCTTTTCTTTCCAGTGGCATCTCATACTTTTCTCCCCCGATCGGACCCTTGCCATCAATGGGATCTCCGAGCGGATTAACCACACGGCCAACAAACTCTTCGCTGACATTGAGGGAGGCAATCCTTCTTGTTCGCCTAACTGTTGAGCCTTCCCTGATCTTTTCTCCTGAACCTAATAACACGACGCCCACATTGTCCTCCTCCAGGTTGAGAACGATGGCCTGAACACCGGTTTCAAATTCCACAAGCTCCCCTGCCTTACACTTTGTTAATCCATAAACCCGGGCGATACCATCCCCTACCTGGAGAACGGTTCCCACTTCCTCGAGTTCTGCTTCAGTCTTTGCACCAGAAATCTGTTGCTTTATTATGGCTGATATTTCTTCAGGTCTGACCCCTTGCATATCTTTTTATTTTATTATGATTTAATGTATTTATTGTCCTGAAAACTCTTTTTGATCTGGTCAAGCTGATGTGCAACACTGGCGTCGTATTGCTTATCGCCGATCTCAATAACAAACCCCCCTATGAGCGCCGCATTGACTTCGGTCGTCAATTCAATGTGATCATCAGTTTCTTTGCTTGACTTCAATTTATCATGAATGGCTCGGATCTGTTCGTCGGTCAGTGGCGAAGCCGTCTTGAGTAAAACTGGGCTGATGTGCTTGTGTTTTTTATACTGATCAATAAAAGCTGCTGTGATTTCGGATAAAAATTCCTCTCTGCCTTTCTTGATGATCAGTTTGACAAACAGTTCGGTTTCACGGCTGAGGACACCGCCAAAAATGGCATCAAAGACTTTGATCTTTTGATCACCTTTTATGATTGGACTCTTTAACAGAAGGTAAAAGTCCCTGTTTTTGAAAGCTTCCCTGATTTGCGTAATGTCATTGTAGATGCGCTCAAGGGAAGCATGTTCCAGACCCAGTTCGAGTAAAGATTTAGCATACCGTGGCGCCAGTCTGTGTGATGACATTAATTGAGGTTTATATCGTCGACTAATTTATTGACATATACTGCCTGCTCAGAATTGTTGCTCAACTCTTTTCGCAATACTTTTTCAGCTATTTCAAGGGCTATTGCGCCCACCTTGTTCTTCACTTCCAATAGAGCTGCTTTCTTTTCGTTTTCGATCTCATTCTTTGCACTGGTGACAATCTTTTGGGCTTCTTCACGCGCTTTATCTTTTGATTCCGCAATGATACTGTTCTTCGTATCCTTGGCTTCCTTCAAGATCTTGGCCCGTTCTTCACGCGCTTCAGCGAGATATTTCTCTCCTTCTGCTTTGAAATTGGCCATCTCTTCACGCGCTTTTTTGGCCTCATCCAATGCTGACTGAATGTCATCTTCTCTTTTTTTCAGTGCCCTGGCGATAGGTTTGAAAGCAAACTTGCCAATGATAAACCAAAACAACAGGAATATCAATGTGGTCCAGAACAACAATCCAAAATCAGGTTTGATAACATTGAAATCTGCTAGGAAAAACATACGATTAAATTTTTAATGTATCGGGAACACAGCCAACCGCTGAAGTCCCCTAAAAAATTACGCAACGAGGAATGAAACGATGATGGCGATAAGTGCAGCACCCTCGATAAGGGCAGCCATCAGGATCATATTTGCCCTGATATCGCCTGTCGCTTCCGGCTGACGCGCAATGGCTTCCATTGCCTTGCCTCCAATGTTTCCTAAACCAATTCCGGCGCCGATAACAGCTAAACCCATTCCTAATGCGGCTATTGAACCTCCCATGTGATTATGTTTTAAATTTTAAAATATTTAAATAATGATTATTCTCTTTTAATGGTGATCTTCTTCTACAGCAGCACCGATGTAGGACGCTGTCAGCAAGGCAAAAACAAAAGCCTGGATAAAAGCCACAAGCAATTCAATTGCCATCATGAATAAGGTCAACAATATTGCGGGAATTGCAGTCCCCAAGCTGCCTCCCAAACTCTCACCTGCATTTCCAAAAATAAATATCAGACTCACAAATATGATCACAACCATATGTCCTGCAGTGATGTTGGCAAACAATCGCAACATCAATGTCAGGGGTTTGATAAACATTCCAAGGAACTCGACCGGGGTCAGGATCAACTTGACGCCAGCAGGTATACCGGGCATCCAGAATATATGCTGCCAGTAATGCTTATTGCCGTTGACATTGGTGACTATAAAGGCCAGGATGGCC
>JBFKJL010000126.1:0-7271 GCA_041631795.1 Saprospiraceae bacterium
ATTGAAAAAGCAGGTGATTATTCAATTGAGGTTGAACTGGTCGGTTATGCTGCACAAACACTTGACTTCACATCTGATGGGACCAATCCCGTGGTTTTCGGATTTATTTTTTTGAGTGAAAGCAAAGGGCTCAACGCTTCAGACAAGGCCCTGCCCGGGTTTCTCAACCAGGATCAGCTCGATGCCCTGGATGAGGTCCAGGAGGTGTCCAGTCTGCTGACAGCAGCATGGGATCCATTTTTATCCAATGCCCAATTCAATTTCAGCATTACGCGATTCAGGCCCCGTGGATATGATCAGAACCATTCACTGATTTACCTGAATGGATTGCCATTTAATTACCTCAGTGATGGCCGGTATTTCTGGTCGCTCTGGGGCGGCTTGAATGACGCTACAAGGCGACAATACGCCCAAATAGGCCTCAATTCTACTGATTATTCGGTTGGTGGTATTGCCGGTGTGACTGAAATTGACATGCGCGCATCAAGCCAAAGACGGCAAACCCGCGTGACGTACAGCCTGGCCAACAGGTCCTACATCCACCGCCTGATGTTCACACATTCCACAGGACTCATGGAAAGCGGGTGGTCATTTTCCATCAGTGGTTCCCGAAGATGGGGGCAGGAAGGCTACGCTGAAGGGACATACTATGATGCCTATGCTTACTTTGGCGCCATTGAAAAAGAGATCAATGCCAGCCATTCTTTGGGGCTGACTTTCTTTGGTTCGCCCCACATCAGGGGAAGGGCCAGTTCAAGTGTGCAGGAGATGTATGACCTGGTGGGTTCAAATTATTATAATCCCAATTGGGGTTATCAAAATGGCGAGAAACGCAATTCAAGGGAATACCGTCGTCATCAGCCAGTGCTGCTGTTGACCCACGACTGGACACTCTCCGACGATACAAAACTGGTCACCAGTTTTGGCTATCAAACAGGCAATAATGGGTCCACACGGCTGGACTGGCTGTTTGCGCCTGATCCCCGGCCGGATTATTACAGGAAACTCCCCAGCTTTTATACGGATTCGCCGGAAATTGCCGATGCCGTAGGGGTAAAGATAGCCTCGAGTATTGATGAGCAACAAGTCCAATGGGATGAATTCTACAGGATCAATGCTTCACGATCCATATTCGTTGAAGACATCAACGGGGATGAAAACAATGACAGTTTTGAGAATATCTCCGGGTACATTGTGGAAGAACAACGGTTCAATAATGACAAGTATGTGGTCCAGACCCATGTCAACACACAACTGAAGCAAAATATCGGCTTTAAGGCAGGCATCCAGCTCCAGTACGACAAGAACAAGACTTACAAAGTCCTGGATGATTTACTTGGGGGCAGTTACTACCTCGATATTGATGAATTTGCCATTCTTGATTTTGCCGGAGACAACGATAGGATACAAAACGATTTAAGGTTTCCTAATCGACTTTTGAAGGAAGGAGATGTTTTTGGATACAATTACAATATCCACAATCAGAATGTAAATGCCTGGAGTGTTGTGGATGCTTCATTGCGAAAGGTCGACCTGTCCCTTGCACTCTCCATACAGCAGACACGTTTTTGGCGCGAGGGCCTCATGCAAAACGGAAAATTTCCCGACAATTCACTTGGTCCTGCCGAAAAGCAATCTTTTCTGCATGGCATGGCTAAGGCCGGAGCGACATATAAGATCAATGGCCGAAATTACGCCTACCTGAATGGTGGATTCATGACGCGCGCGCCCTACAGCAGGTTTGCCTACCTGTCCCCGCGTGTCAGGGATGATGTTGTCACTGATCTGACAACAGAAAAGATACGCACCGGGGAGATCGGGTATGTTTTGCGTCATCCCAAAGTCAATGCAAGGATCACCGGTTTCTTCACCCGCTCCGATGACCAGATCAATACAGTCTCGTTTTATCACGATGAAGAACGCAGTTTTGTCAATTACGCCATAAGGAATATTGACAAGGTCAATTATGGCGTTGAATTTGGGGCCAATGTTAATGTCAGCCCATATTTCAATGTTGGAACAGCATGGGCATTGGGAGAGTACTACTACGATTCCAGGCCTGCGGTCACCATCACGCAAGAAAATGATGCAGAGGTCCTTATCCAGGACAGGACCGTGTACCTTAAAGGATATAACATTGGCGGGATTCCACAGGTGGCGGGCATGTTTGAAGTTGAATACCAAAATCCCAATTTCTGGTCTGTTGGCCTCTCTGCCAATTATTTCGACGAAATTTATATCGACCCCAATCCCGACAGGCGGACATCGGCTGCCGTGGAAGGTGTCAGTAAGATCGAAAATCCCGATTTGTGGAATGCCATCCTGGGCCAGGAAAAGTATGACCCAGGGCTGACCCTTGATCTGTCGGCCAGGAAATCCTTCAAGGTTGGAGACAGTTTCCTCTACGTTAACTTATTTGTGACCAATATTCTAAACACCAGGGATTTTAAAACCGGCGGATTCGAACAACTGCGCTTTGATTTTCTCGGGAAAGATGTGAACAGATTTGCGCCGCGCTACTACTACGCTTACGGCACAACATATATGCTCATGTTGAGCTACAGAATTTAAATATCAGACATGCTGAACAATACTTACTTCATATTATTAATTGTGGCAATAGGCTTCAGTGCTTGTGTGGACAGGACTTTCGATGAACCACCAATCAATGGGGAGGATCCCAATATCTCCGCCGAGCAGATAGTCACTGTTGAGGACGTTTTAAGCCATTATGTGCCTGGGGAAGTGGTGGCCCTTGACATGGACAAATACCTCTCGGCAATAGTGGTTGCTGATGACAGGTCAGGCAACTTCTTCAGGTCGATCGTAGTGCAGGATGAAACAGGCGGACTGACTGTCCTCCTGGATGATGTAGAATTGTTCAATAAGTATTTTGAGGGCAGGCGATTGTTTATACTCCTGAAAGATCTCTACGTATCCGACTATGCGGGTTTGCCCCAGATCGGTTATACGCCTGTTGCTGACGGTACTCAGACTGATCTCAGCCGCATTCCAGCGGTATTGATCGATGACATCATCATTCCTGGGACCTTTAACAACGAAATGACACCTCAGAATCTGACTATCGATGACCTTGGATTTGCCGAATTGAACACCCTGGTTGAGATCAGTGATGTTCAGTTCAGTCCGGGTTCCTCAGGAACGCATTACGCCGATTTTGTGAATTTGAATGCCACAAATCATTCTGTGGAAGATTGCAATGGATACGACATCGTCCTTCGGACAAGCGGTTATGCAGATTTTGCGTCTGCATTGACTCCCGAAGGCAATGGCACCATTAAAGGAATTTTCGGCGTTTTCAATAATGACAGGCAAATTCTGCTGCGCAATCTTGATGATGTGAATATGGCCGGTGAAAGGTGCTCTAATTGCGCCGGTATCCGCGGTGTCCAGGATGTGCAAAACATGGTGTCCGAGTTCTTCGAAGATGCCAATGACTTTGATGATGTCGACAAGTCCGGCTGGAGCAATATCAATTGCGCCGGTTCGCGATTGTGGTTTTACAGGTCCTTCAGCGGAAATGGTTTTGCAGAAATGGAGTCTTACCAGGACAATGCAGACTTTGCTGATGCATGGTTGATCACGCCGCCATTCAATTTGTCCGGTGTCACAACGCTCACTTTTCGGAGCGCCCAGGCCTTTTACCGACATGATGGTTTGACCGTCCTTATATCCACAGATTTCGGAGGCGATCCGGCCGGTGCGACCTGGACAAACCTCAATCCTGACCTGGCAGGGTCTTCCGACGATAATTATGCGTGGGTGGATTCAGGGCAGATCGATCTGACGTCCTTTTCAGGGACTGGACATGTCGCCTTCAGGTACGAGGGATCGACAGCTTCCAACACGACAAAATTCAGGATCGACAACGTGATCATCGAGTAGTTCATCAGGGATTGAAGGAGACAAAACTTCGTGTATCCACCTGACCATCTACTTCAATGGTGAAGTAGTAAACGCCTTGCGCAAAAACAAGATCTTCAAGGTGTAATATTTTAGAGGCAAAGACCTGTGGTTGAAATACATTCGAAACAACAAGCCGACCCAGAGCATCAAAAATGTAATACCGGTGTGTGGCAAAGGTATCTGTTTTGTATTCCGCCTGGAGGCTCCCGGTAGCAGTGTTCAGCGTCAATTTAGTGATCTCCAGGACACCGATATTTGAACTGCCGCAAATGTCTTCCAGGGCTATAATTGCATTAAAAACATTGAGACGCCCGCCTGAGACGGAGCGTGTTTCGAGACTTGTGGTTTTATCCACACCGCTCATGATCGCTGATTTAACAGCCCTTGCAGCAAAGGGGGGGTCTGAGGCCATCAACATGGCCAGGTTCTCGCATGGGACAGAATACAATAATGCCACAGTGCCTGTCACCTGGGGTGAAGAAGCAGAGCTTCCTGAAATATTGCCATAGTCGTTGCCGGGTTCTGTCGTCACTATACTTGCACCCGGGGCGCCAATATCGACACTAATACTGCCAAATGCCGAATCGCCCTGGTCATTCTGGTCAGTACTCGTTACGGTTATTAGGAATTCACTCGAACAAAGAGTGGGAAGATCACCATCAATCTCCACATCGAAGAAATCATTCGAGACAGCTGTGACGCTCAGAATACCGAGATTCCCCATGGCATCGTAATATTCACACCATACCGGGAAGTCTTCCGGGAATAAATAACTGATGCCCCCTGACAGGTTATTCACAACAATATTGGCCCCTTCCTCTCCACCTGTGCTTAGATATTTTTCTTTAAGATCCATAAGATATTCATAGCCCTGGAAGATCCTTCCCACCGTTGTAACGCCACTGACATACAGCACCTGTGTATCCCATGTTATTCCCGCAATCCCTTCGCCATTATTGCCTTTGGCTCCCATGATACCGACGACCTGGGTGCCATGGATGAGCCCTTGATGGGTGCCGTCATTGGTGATCATGTTGGCCCCGTTGATGTCATCTGTAAAGCCATTTTCATCATTGTCAATACCATCTCCGGGAGTCTCTGCAGGGTTCATCCAAGAATTGCCCGCCAAATCTATATGGACATCGCTAAATCCATCATCGAGTACGGCCTGAACGATCGGTTTGTCAAAAATATTCGGCCCACCAGTGGTTTCATTCCATGCCGGTTCGATATTGATCTGTCGATGTGCCCATTGTTGATCGAATAAAAAATCATTGGGTACTGCGCGTTTTTCGATTGGCCTGTCCTTCATAAATGCTCTTAGGATGCCTTTGCTTTTGTGTTTTTGCAATATTTGAATAAAGGACGATTCTGCTCCTGTGACAAGATAAAGGTTGAACCGATGTGAGATGATCTCTGCATGACGCCATCCCAGGTCCCGGGCGGAATAGTTATTATCAAGCTGAACAATCCAATCTACAGGCACCTCATGAATTTGTGGAGAAAAAAACATCCATGCCATAACGATTGTGACAAGCATTTTCATATTACATAAATTAATAATGCATAAGTCAAAATAACGTAAATTATACGAGACTGACTGACCGAAAGAGGAAAAATTGAATTAATATGTCCTTGAAAACGACTGAATGTAGAATGGTATTGCAATCACAATCCTCCGGGTGATCACAGTTGGAGGTTTTCAAAGTAGGGATATGCCATAAGCACCCGACTGCCATACCATGAAAATATTGACCCATCCACAAGAACTATGGTGGCATTTGGAAAGACCGGCTGCATGGCTTCAATATGTTTTTCTTTAAAAGGGTAGGGTTCAGATGACAAGAAGATGTAATCAGGGTTGAGCGTCCTGATGGTGTCTTCTTCTAATTGCGGGTATCTGACAAGATGCTTTGTAACGCTGATGAACCCGGCCTCCTCGATCATCGTGTTGATAAAAGTGTCATGCCCAATGGTCATCCAGGGCTTCTTCCAGATGAGGTAGCACACTTTTCCACTGTGTTTCTTTGCATTCATATACCCGGCTCTCTTTTCCTTGATCTCCTCAATGAGCTTGGTGCATTTAGCCTCAATATTGAAAATGCGGCCCAAATCCATGATAAAGGCATACAAATCGGGGATGCTCAGAATGTTGGATACATACACTGGAACATGGGGACTGAGGTGTTCGATATCCCCCTTTTTGTTTTCCTCTTTATTGGCTATGACAAGATCAGGCGCCATATCGATGATCTCCCGGATATGGGGATTCTTCGTGCCACCCACTTTTTTGATCTTTTTGACTATCCGTTCTGGGTGAATGCAGAATTTTGTGCGGCCTGAAATTGTATCCTCGAGTCCTATTGTACAGAGGAGTTCAGTCAATGATGGAACAAGGCTGACAATTCTTTCGGGCATAGACCTGACCCGGAAGGTTCGTCCGATCTGATCCGTAAATTTCGGCATGCTAAGGTTTTTGATCGACGACGATCAACCTGTTTTTTCTCGTGGCCAATCGTTTGATATTGATAATGCCGTAACTGCTGAGATCGGCAATTTCCTTCCATGTCTGATCAATTCCCGGTATATATCTCAATAACCTGGATCCCTGGCCAGCGATGTATGAACCATCGAAGAGGATTTCAAAATCTTCGGTGCCCGTGGGCATTTCTACGATCTCGGTGCTTTGGTTCTTCTCAAAATTGAACTTTTTGAGATACCATTGATCGCTGTAAAGTTTGTGGACATAATGCACCATGTTTTTATTATCGACTTTAAATGTCCTTCCGATCCTGTCCAGGACAGTTTTTTTCTGGCCTGTTGTCACCCGGGCCACTGCCATTTCGTGATGAGGTTCTTTGACGAGAAAAAGAACGACATTTTCCTCATTGATCCAGGCATAATAGCCAATGTTATTGATATACCCCAGGTATCGTCGAGGCCGCCCCTGACCATCCAAAGGATAGCTCGAAAGCGTTTGTGTTTTGCCGTCAGCTTCGACCCGGACAACTGAAAAATCTTTTTTTCCTGGAATCAAGGCCGGGGAATATTCGCTTTCACTGGTATTGGTCACCCTTTTGAGGGATTCTTCAAAGAAATCAAGTTTGACGATATCTGTTTGGCCTTTATGGTAGTAATCGGATGTCAAAAAAAGGACATCATTTTCGATAAAATACGGCTGGTTATTATAGCCATCCTCATTGAAAGCCGTGATGAATGAGGGGTTTTTCAGCTTGACCTCTTCTCCCACCTTCATGATGGTGAAATGGAACATATTCGTTGCGGGCAATTGCCCGAGTGCCATGATGGGAATGAGCAGGAGGCATATATGTGAAATCCTAGTC
>JBFKJL010000127.1:0-7268 GCA_041631795.1 Saprospiraceae bacterium
AGGCCTCGGCCATACTTATTGGGAACCAGTTCAACCCAAAGGATTTTGCCGGCATCACCACCATAGCTGTTGAAAATATATACAAAGCGCTTGCCGATGTGATTTCACTGTTTTCCATAAAAAATACCATTATGGGAGACGTCGAACACGGCCTGAGTTTTATCAGTAAAGAAGCTGAGGTGGATATTTCAGCATACATAGGCCGGTTTTCCATTGTGGAAAAGGGGGCGGTCATACGTCATGGAGCGATTGTCCACGATCAGTGTTACATTGGGCACAATGTCACTGTGGGGACAGGAACCGTCATCCATCCGGGTGTCAAGGTGTACGACAATTGTCGCATTGGCAGTCATTGTATCATCCATTCCAATGCCGTGATAGGCAGCGATGGGTTTGGTTTTGCCCAAAAGGAGGATGGCAGTTTTTACAAGATTCCTCAAATCGGGAATGTTGTCATTGAGGACAATGTCGAAATCGGTGCCAATACTGTCATCGACAGGGCAACTATGGGTTCGACAGTGATCAGGGAAGGTGCAAAACTGGATAATCTCATCCAGATCGCGCACAATGTCGAGATTGGGGCCAATACAGTCATGGCCGCTCAAAGTGGGGTCGCCGGGAGCACTAAAATAGGCGGCAATTCCAAGATCGGCGGTCAAGCCGGGATTGTAGGCCATCTGAACCTCCATGAGGGCACAATGATCCAGGCTCAAAGTGGTATGACAAAGAGTACCACATCCAAAAACAGCAGATGGTATGGGTCGCCGGCCATTCATTATACCGGGTATTTGAAAGCTTTCGCTATATTTAGAAGATTGCCTCAATTAGAAAAGAGGATAAGAAATATTGAGTCGAGACTCAGATCAAAAGACTAATTCTATCGCATGAGCAGGAATTTACAAAAAACACTCGCTTCATCCTTTACAATAGAAGGGGTAGGACTGCATACCGGAGCAAAAGTGGACATGGAATGCCTTCCGGCTGATGCCAATTCCGGGATCCGTTTTGTCAGGATTGACCTTGACGGACAACCTGTCATCCCGGCCAATCTGACAAACGTTCACTCGACGTTCAGGGGCACAACGCTCAGGCAAGGAGATGCCTTTGTCAATACCACAGAACATATTTTGTCAGCCTTTTACGGGATGGGTATAGACAATGCCACGATCCATTTAAACGGCCCTGAAATCCCTATTTTGGATGGCAGTGCACGGTTTTTTGTCGAGAAAATTTTAGATGCGGGCATAAAGACCCTGGAAGAAGAAAAAGAATTTTTTGAATGCCCCGAAACCGTTCAATACATTTCCGATGATGGTTGCGAATACCTGTACCAGCCCTCAGACGATGGGCTTGAAGTCACGTGCATCGTGGATTTCAAGGCAAAGGTCGGTCAGCAGGTCGCGACCTATGATTCCGCGATGAATTATGGCCGTGAGATCGCACCAGCACGCACCTTTGTCTTTGCCAATGAAATTGAGACCCTCCTTGAGAAGGGCATCATCAAAGGCGGAAATATTGACAGTGCCATAGTCTTTTCAGATGAAGGCACAAGCGCCAAGAAGGTGCGGGAAATCGCTTCAAAATTCAATGTCTCTCCCGAGGTCGTTACAGAAAATGGCATCCTCAATGGTAAAACGCTTTACTTTACCAATGAGCCTGCACGGCATAAGTTGCTTGATATTATTGGGGATCTTTCACTATTAGGCAAGCCCCTGAAAGGAAAGATCACTGCCAGAAGGCCAGGGCATACCGGCAATTTCGAGTTTGCAATGCTTTTGAAGCAAAAATTTCAAAAGCACAGGAAACTCAAAGGACTGCCCCATTATGACCCTTCGGCAGAACCTGTGGTGGATATCGAGGGCATTAAAAAGCTTATTCCACACAGATTTCCCTTCCTCCTGGTCGATAAGATCATTGTATTGTCAGAGGATACAGTTGTCGGCATCAAGAATGTGACGTCCAATGAACAATTTTTCCAGGGTCATTTTCCGGATAATCCTGTGTTCCCTGGTGTTCTCCAGATGGAGGCCCTTGCCCAGACAGGTGGAATCCTTGCATTGACGACAATGGAAGATGCCGAGAATTGGGACACTTATTTTCTAAAGATGGAGCATGTGCGGTTTAAGAAAATTGTCAGACCGGGAGACACCCTGATCCTCAAGATGCAATTGCTTAATCCCATCAGACGGGGTATCGTTCACATGCAAGGGACAGCATACGTGGGTGACAGCATCGTTTCAGAAGGGGAGCTGACAGCTCAAATCATAAAAAGAAAGTAGTGATATGGCTTCCAGACAAAACGTCATCATCCACCCCGATGCCCAGATTGGTGAAAATGTCAGGATTGATCCATTCGTCACGATCGCCGGGGATGTCCGGATAGGGGACGGGACATGGATTGGATCCCATGTGAT
Source organism: Saprospiraceae bacterium (assembly GCA_041631795.1). Classification (GTDB taxonomy): domain Bacteria; phylum Bacteroidota; class Bacteroidia; order Chitinophagales; family Saprospiraceae; genus JBFKJL01. The sequence continues at coordinate 2,415 of JBFKJL010000127.1, forward strand.
CATCGATGATGGCGTTCGACTAGGAACCAATTGTCAGATCTTTCCAGGAGCCATCCTTGGGATGATCCCGCAGGATCTCAAGTATGCCGGTGAGAAGACCTTTCTAGAAATCGGTGACAATGTCAAGATCAGGGAATACTGCACAATCAATAAGGGAACAAAGGCTGCCGGAACAACTTTCATTGGCAATGACTGCCTGCTCATGGCTTATGTACATGTCGCCCACGATTGTCACATCGCAGACCATGCCATCCTGGCCAATTGTGTCAATATGGCCGGCCATGTGGAGGTGGGTTCTTATGCGATTGTCAGTGCCATGAGCGCCATCCACCAGTTTGTCAAACTGGGATGTCATTCAATGGTCAGCGGGGGAAGTTTGGTCCGAAAGGATGTGCCCCCGTATGTCAAGGCTGCCAGGGAACCCCTTTCCTACGTCGGTGTGAATACCATCGGGCTTGAGAGGCGAGGCTTTTCAGAGGAATCTATAAGGCGCATTCAGGACATCTACAGGATTCTTTATGTTAAAGGGTGGAATATCGGGAAAGCCATAGATCACATTTCAAGCGCTCTTCCCGACAGCCCGGAAAAAACAGAAATTCTTGCGTTTATCGATCATTCAGAGCGGGGACTGATGAAGGGCTTTCAGCATGCATAATGCGCGCAGACCAATGGAAATCTCATGTCAAAACATATGGAAAAGGTACTCGCGAAAATGGATACTTAAAGCCCTTGATTTCGATATTCACTCAGGTGAATGCATCGGAATACAGGGTCCCAATGGCAGCGGGAAATCAACCTTATTGCAAATTTTATCCGGCTACCTGAGCCCGACAAGAGGACAGGTGATCTATCGCCTCGGGGATACGGAAATAGGTCGCGATAACATTTACAGGCATATAGCCATCTCTGCGGCCTATACGGATATCGATGAAGAAATGACCATAGGGGAGATTTTTCATCACTACCGGCAATTCAAAGGGCTGACGGTCGCCGATCTTGGTCAGTTGATGTCCCTGTCGCTCTTCGAGGCCTCTTCTCAACAGGTCCGGTATTTTTCCTCGGGCATGAAACAACGCCTTTCCCTGACCCTGGCCCTGGCCAGTGATGTCCCATTCCTGGTCTTCGATGAGCCTACGGCCTTCCTGGACCCTGTGCACAAAGATTGGTTTTACACAAACCTGGATGCTGTGAAGAAAGGCGACAAAACCCTCATCCTTGCAACGAATGATGTCGCGGACCTGGAGGTATGCGACCGGATCTTAACTGTCCATCCCCAGTTCGGACCTGAGATTCAATAATCCAGTCCTGATCTTTTCCAACTTATTGATGAGGGTTTTCCGGGATCTTTCTTTCCGGGATCTTTCCTTCAGCTCCTGTTTTGCTCCCTCCAGTGTATATCCCTTTTGTTTCACAAGGTAGTGGACATCCTGTATGGTCAGGATCTTTTTGGCTGTAAATAGGCGCACACCATTCTTGTCCTTTCGTGGTCTTATGTCGGGAAATACTGTTTCCCAGTATCGAATGAGGGATGTCGACACATCGAATAATTCGGCGACTTCACCAATGGTGTAATATCTTTTTGTCAGTTGATCACTTGTAATCATCTCTCAGTTTTGGTTGTTCAAAATATCCAGCAGGGCTTCTCTCAGTTTTTTCGGGTTGAGGCTGCTCTTTGTCGATTTCATGGCTTCGCCCATAAAGAAACCAATAAGCCCCTTCTTGCCATTCCTGTAGGCCTTGACCTTATCTGGATTGGCTTCAATAATTTTCCCGGCCTCCTCTATCTCCAAACCCTCATTTTCTGTCAGCAAAATATTGAGCTCGGCCGCCAATTTAACAACATTCTCTGAATTTTTGTCAAGGATTGCAGGCAGCAGCGTTTCGTATGCTTTCGAGGGGCTAACCCTTTCCTGTTCAATGAGCCTGAGCATGTCCACCCAGGTTTTGATATTAATGGCTGAAAAATGATCCTGGGACCGAAGGACATGGTTGACGGTAAAGGCGGCAGCGAGCGAGGGGTCTACAGCATCTTTAATCTGGCTGTAAAAGTCATACAATCCCTTATTGGAAGCCAGGATCTCTGCAGTTTGGGCGTTAATGCCTTCATGGGTGATCAACTGTTGTTCAATTTCTGAAGGCAGCAGTCCAATGGATTGGCGAACCCGGTCAATATCTTCATCAGAGAGATCTACACTGTGCAAATCGGGATCAGGAAAATACCTGTAGTCCAGGGCATCTTCTTTTTTACGCATTGTGAATGTTTTGCCTGTTGCTGGGTCAAACAGGCGCGACTCCTGGGAGACCTTGCCGCCATTCTGGATCAATGCCACCTGTCTTTGTGCCTCAAAGGCTATGGCCTGGCGGGCAAAACGCTTGGAATTGAGGTTTTTGACTTCACAACGTGTGCCAAGATGGGGAGTGCCTCTTTCGCGGACTGATATATTGCAGTCACAACGCATGGATCCCTCTTCCATATTGCCGTCAGATATATCCAGGTGCCGGACGAGGACCTGGAAGGCCCTGATGAAGTCCGCCACTTCCATTCCACTTCTAAAATCTGGCTTGGTCACAACTTCCAGAAGCGGCGTGCCGGCGCGATTATAATCAACGAGGGAATCCTTCTCCTCCATGTCGTGGATGAGTTTTCCCGCATCTTCTTCCATATGTATTTGAAAGATGCCGACCGTTTTGTTTTCCTGACCGCTCCTGAAATGAAAGTACCCCTCTGTGCATATGGGCTGGTGGTCCTGGGTGATCTGGTATCCCTTGGGCAAATCAGGATAAAAATAGTTTTTCCTGTCAAAGACTGATTGCCTGTGTATGGTGCATCCAAGAGCAAGGCCCAGTTTAATGGCCGATTGGACGTGAACTTTATTCAGGACCGGCAGAGTTCCAGGGAGCCCCAGACTTGTAAAATGGATGTTTTCATTGGCCGCTCCGCCAAACGCATTCAGGTCAGGGCCGAATGCCTTGGAACGCGTGTTCAACTGGATGTGAACCTCGAGACCAATAACTGTTTCAAAACCATGCATAGTGTCAGAAAAAAAGCAAACTTAACACGAATATTAAAAGGCATACAAATATAAATACAACGAAATAAAGGATCAGAAGAAGGGTGACTCTCCATAATGTACCCATGATACCCAATTTAAAATACTGCTTCAACGTCATGATGTAGTAAATGATCACCAAAAGACCTATGCGTCCATCCGGCGTGCTTTCCCACTTGAAAATCAATTTCATCCCGTAAAGTAGAGTCAGCACCATAAAAAGCAGGCTGTGGACATAGTTCTGAATGACCAGGTGTTCGAGATAATAGGCTTTGCTTCTGAAAAATGCCAATTTCTGGAAAAACGAGATCATCAATACCATGATCAGGATGCCCCATAGCATATTGGAAATAAAGAATTGTATCGATCCCTCCAGGTCAGACGTGATCTTTGCCTGTTGTTTGATCACAAAGAGTTCGAATGATGAATAGGCCGGGTATTTGTCTTTGAGTTCCGTGGCGGACATCTTCAAGGCGTCCTTCCCCGAAACTGTATGTCTGAGTGAATCCTTTGTAAACAATTTAAGAATGCCTGCCTGGATGGTGTCCGAATTAATGGGTGACGTGGCGAAGACCCGGCGGCCAATAGAATCCCTGATTTGTTGGGAACAAGATGTATCGATGACAGCGCTCACAGAATCATAGAGAGCATGGAGATCATCCTTGAAGCTGGTGTATTCGGGACTGATCATTGTAGCATTCCCAATATCAATTTGGTGATCATTCAAAGCCAGGACTGCAAAAAAAAGGATCAGGGTGATAAAGAACAACCTGAACGGATGGACATAAGAGGTCCTGCGGCCCTCTCGGAAGGCACGGGGCAGTTTTGCGGGAATGGCCAGGTGTCTCAGGCTTCTGAAGATCTTGGAGTCATAATTGAAAACAGTTTCAAAAAAAGTGGCAATGAGAGAAAAAGCGGACATGGTCAGATTGACTCTCTGGCCACACACAGGACAAAAACTGTCATTATTATTTAAAGGCGCCTTACAATTCTGGCATGTTTTCATCATTTCTTCACACTTATCCCGTCAAGATAAATAATTCATTTGATCCTCCCATCAAGGCAATGCATTTGCCAAATGAGCTCATCGCATGAGATGCACACTGTTTTGAGGTGAAAATATTCGATATAAATCCTTTGGGTAGCCAACGTATGTAAAAATGGTATAATGTTTGCCTCAATTGGATAATGTATTAAGGATTCGTTGAATATTTTTTCATAATAATCCATAAAACACTGAATAACAAATACTTACAACAGAACAAGCAAATAAGACAAAAAAAGGAGGAATCCTGGAAAAGGAGGAATCCGGTACAAAAAGATATGAACACTAAATTTTTAACCATGAAAAATTTTATGAACACTAGCTTGATTTGGTCATTAACCGCAATGTTGATGATCTTTCTATGTAGCATGAGCCTCCAGGCTCAATTGCCTTGTGGCATCAGTTGCCCTGGCAATGCAACGATCAGTGTCCCACCGGGCACTTGTACGGCAGATTATAATATACCTGCCGGTTTGTTCCCCGATCAGAATCAATGTTCGGGTGCATATTTGCAATTGGCCCCGGTCGTTGGGGTATCGATGATTCCCGAAAATCTCAATCCAGGGGACGATTTTAATTTGCCTTTAGGCATCCACACCCTCAATTTCAGGTTGGTCGATAACACGGGCAGCATTATTCCGGGATCGCAGTGTGCTGTTGTTGTGACGGTCGTGGAACCGTTGAACACCATCGCGTGCAACAATTCGGTGCAGATTTCCCTGGGCGATGGCTGTAAGGCCACGATCACACCGGATATGG
>JBFKJL010000128.1:0-7167 GCA_041631795.1 Saprospiraceae bacterium
AGGTCGATCAAATGGCAGGCTTCTCCAACAATGCGACCGCCGGCATCATGGACCCAATGATCAGGGGCAATGTATCCTGCGTTCATCCTGTAATGGATCACGAGTGGATTCACACGTTGAGAGGTATGCTTTTTGATTTCTGTGGCAGATGGACTGAAACGCCTGTTGAATCCCACCATCAGCAAGGGTTTGTCATCATTTGCCCCTTCGTCGTAGAATGCCTTTATTTTCTGCAATTCTTCTGTCGTTGTGGCCAGGGGCTTTTCGACAAAAACGTGCTTCCCGCTTTTTAAGGCCTGCAGGGCCAGATCTGCGTGGCTGTCGTGCCGGGTGCTGATCAAAACAAGGTCAATGGTCTTGTCCGCCAAAATGGTTTCGTAATCCGTTGTCGCGTAGCTTGCGCCATATTGTTCAGCGACGGTTTTGGCTTTGTGGCCCGACCTTGTCATCACGGCATGTATGTTGAATTTTCCGGACATGGATTTCAGGTTAGGCAGGTGCATTGCTGTGGCAAAACTGCCCGCTCCAATGATGGCGACGTTGATTTTTTCACCTTTCACCGGTTTTGTATTCAATAAAGTGGTCCTTTGTGGAGTCGCCAGCCCCGTCAGCCAATCCTTTATTGGGATGCCGTAATCCAGGAGCACCAAAACCGGTTTTTCACCCGGGGTTTTGAGTAATTCAAAAGCCTCTGTGGCATTGTCAATGCTGAAGACGCCGTTGATCAGGGGGTGGAGGTCGATCTTGCCCTCACTCAGAAGCCTCAGGTATTCTGACATATTGCGTCCTTCGGTCCAGCGGACATAGGCATACGGGTAGTCGATGCCTTTTTCTTCATAGAGGTTGTCGTATCGTCCCGGGCCATATGATGTGGAGATCATAAAATCCAGTTCTTTCGCATAGATGTCACCCCTGTTGATCTCCATTTTGACGACACCCACAAGAACGACACGTCCTTTGCGTTTGCACATCTTGAATGCCGTGGACAGGGGTTCGCTTTGATTTGTCGCGGCGGTGAAAATGACAGCATCTGCGCCATAACCACCAGTCAGATTAGAGACGCTTTTCAGGGCATCCTCACCTGAGGGATTAACTGCCATTTCTGCACCGAGTTTTTTGGCAAGGGCAAGGCGATTGTCATCCAGGTCGACTGCGATGACACGGGCACCTGAGGCGACAAGCATTTGGATCGACAGCAGGCCGAGCAAGCCGGTGCCGAAAACAACGGCAATTTCGCCCAGTTTCATGTCAGCACGACGCACGCCTTGCATGGCGATACTCCCGAGGGCCACAGTGGAGGCTTCCTGGAAACCCAAGTCTTTTGGCATTTTGATCACGAGGTTTTTGGGCACATCGACAAATTCCGCGTGATGGGCCAGGCCTGCGCCAGCAGCTGCCACATGATCGCCAACTTTAAATTCGGTGACACCTTCACCAGTGGCGACAACAATGCCGGCGAGGGAATAGCCGATCGTCTTGCCGGCATCGAGCTGTCCACGAACGCGCTGATAGGTTTTTTGCAGCCCGCTGGTTCTCGCAAAATCGATCACTTTTTTCACCTGGTCAGGCTGGTCCATGGCTCTTTTAATGAGAGATTGTCCTGAACTTTTCACACTTGTCATTTCCGTACCCACCGAGATACAACTGTTGACCACCTTGATCAAAACGGATCCATTGGATACAGCAGGTGCCGGAACTTCCGTGGGGAAAACCTTTCCTTTTTTGGCTATGGCTTGCAGCATATAAATTCAGTTTAGAGCTTTTAATTCTTTCCTGGAATGAACGTTAATCCTTCATCCAAAGATCAGATTACATCAGTAATCCTTAATTTCGTGCAAATTTAACAAATTGGCATCATTGAGGTGTGTTGGACGACAATTGTCCTGTTCATCGTCAAAGTGCTCTTGAAACATGTCCAGGGATTTACATTACACATTCATTATCCCGGTGTACAACCGGCCCGAAGAGATCGACGAACTCCTCCGCAGCATGGCTAGTCAGACGGATCTAAATTTCGATGTCCTGGTTGTGGAAGACGGCTCTGCAGAAAAGTGTGACCATATCATCAGAAAATACAGAGGCCACCTGGACATCGAATATTATTACAAAGAAAATACGGGGCCCGGAAAAAGCCGGAATTATGGATTTGAGCGGGCGCGGGGCAACTATTGCATCTTCCTTGACAGTGACTGTATACTACCGCCGCAGTACTTTGCCTCTGTAAAGCAAAATATGGCAAAAGGGTATGTGGATGCCTATGGTGGCCCTGATCGCGCCCATGCGGATTTTACACCACTGCAAAAAGCGATCAATTATTCGATGACGTCGTTCTTTACCACCGGGGGTATCCGTGGAGGCAGCGAAAAGGTCCAGAAATTCAATCCCCGCAGTTTCAATATGGGCTTTTCAAGGGAGGTTTTTGAAAGGACAGGAGGGTTCCCTGAAATCCGGTTTGCAAAGAGCAAGGCGGCAGGAGAGGACCTTGATCTGAGCTACCAGATCAAAAAGCACGGATTTAAAACGGCTTTATTCAGCGATGCCTATGTCTACCACAAGAGAAGAACCAATCTTCGGCAGTTTTTTCGGCAGGTTTACAGTTTCGGCTACTCACGCATTTCGATTTTCAAGCGCCATCGCGAAGCGCTCAAGTGGCTTCATTTTGTGCCGGCAGCTTTCATCCTGGCATCCCTGGCGTTGCTTGTCCTGGGGTTTGTCAAGTCACCCTGCTTTTTGATACCCCTGGCATTACATATGTTGCTTATAGCAGCGGATGCCAGCATAAAATATCGAAGTCTCACCTTAGGATTGCTTGCAGTACTGACGAGTTACATCCAATTGTACGCTTATGGCATAGGATTCACCCGCTCTATTTTTGACTCGGTGTTCTTTCCCCGGAAGACGTTTGACTGAAAAACCTAGCCTGAATCAGTTGCCCACCAGTTCTTTGACAAGATCGGCTGCTTCCTGCAAAAGGATCGCGGACTTGACGGCGAGGCCACTTTTGTCAATGATGTCCTTGGCGATATCGGCATTTGTTCCCTGGAGCCTGACAATGATCGGGATATCAATATTTCCCAGATTCTTGTAGGCATCCACGACGCCCTGGGCCACGCGATCGCACCTGACGATGCCACCGAAAATGTTGATCAGGATGGCTTTGACATTTTCATCCCTGAGGATGATCTTGAATGCCTGCTCGACTCTTGATGCATCGGCAGTGCCGCCCACGTCGAGGAAATTGGCTGGTGAGCCCCCCGAAAGTTTGATGATATCCATCGTAGCCATCGCAAGGCCTGCGCCATTGACCATGCAACCGACATTGCCGTCGAGCTTGATATAATTGAGGTCGTAGGCCCGGGCTTCGACTTCCGTGGGATCTTCTTCGTCTTCATCTCGCATATCTTCGAGATCTTTGTGGCGGAAAAGGGAGTTGTCATCGAGGCTGACCTTGGTGTCGACTGCAATAAACCGGTCGTCGGCGGTTTTGAGACAGGGATTGATCTCAATGAGTGAAGCGTCAGATCCCAAAAAGGCCTTGTACAGGTTGCTGACAAATTTTGTCATGTTCTTGAAAGCCTGGCCGGAAAGACCGAGGTTGAAAGCGATGCGTCTCAACTGGAAACCCTGGAGGCCCAGTTCAGGATCGATCCACTCTTTATGCACGAGGTGTGGTGTTTTCTCAGCCACAGCTTCAATGTCCATTCCGCCTTCTGTGGAATAAATGATCACATTGCACCTGGCTTCCCTGTCCATGAGAATGGACATATAGAATTCCTTTGTGGCCTCCATATCCGGGCCATAGGCATCTTCAGCGATCAATATCTTGCGGACCAGCTTGCCCTCTCCGTCCAAACCACCTGGCGTCTGGGGCGTTTTCAACATCATACCAAGAATGGCGTCGCTTTTTTCCCTGAGCTCCTCCAATGACCGGACAAGCTTGATGCCGCCGCCTTTGCCCCTTCCACCGGCGTGAATTTGAGCCTTGACCACGGCAAATGAAGACCCTGTGTCCTCTGCTATCTTTTTATATGCCTCAACGGCTTCATCCACAGTTGTCGCCAACATTCCTTTTTGGATGGGAACGCCAAAACGATGGATGAGTTCCTTTCCCTGGTATTCATGTAAATTCATAGTGTTTCAGATATCTTTAAAATTAATTATTCAATAATCACCTTTCTGACAGCGACTTCCTGTCCATTGGTTATGCTCAGGATATACATGCCCGGTGTGGCATCAGTGACCGGGATGGTTATCCGGCTTTTGCCATTGGGCACCACATTATTTTGTCCCGTGACAACCTTCCCTTCGATAGATCTCAACTGGATGGTGGCCGTAAAGACCGAAGTTGCATCAAATGTTAAACTGAGATCCTGACCACTCTCAATGGGGTTGGGAAAAATAGTAAAGGAAGAAAGGTCGGCGATGTCATTCACCGATGTCACGCCTGTACCTGTTTTAAATGCGTTGGCTGGTGATTTCAGGCATGCTGAAGACTCATTGAATGGATGGACGATCCAGAAATGGAAGAGATTTTCCTCAAGCTCAGTCACCAGCAATTCCGTGTCTTCGGTAATGTATTCAAAGACATCGTTGGTTTGGCTTGTAATTTCCACGAGATAGTGGGTAGCGCCTTGAACAGGGTCCCAATCCAGGTATACTGAGTTTGAATACTCTGTTGTGGAGCCATTGGCCGGGGCATTGATGACAATATTTCCTGTGACATCGTCCAGATTGGGTATGTAGGAAGACCGGATATGATTGCGGGCGTTGGACATGAAATCATTGTTCATTGCTGTGACCTGGTCAGGGGTAAACTTGAAAGGGACGCATGTGAAGAAATAACTCATCATGTTGTCCGGTTCCATTTCAATTTGTTCAAAATTCCTGTCCCATACTTTATAGATGAAGTTACATCCCGGTGATGTCACCCCAAAGTTGTAATCCGGGGGTGTATCGCATATGTTGTCGCCTGAATTCAGGCAGTTGGACCCATCCATCAATTCGACATTGATGGCGCCCCCCGTTTGGGCTGAACCGACCATCGTGACCAGCACTGTATCGCCATGGACATCCGGATCCCAGGGGTCGTCTTCCCAGCCCCTGTGTGGGTGGGGCAGCGTAAAGTAATGCCCCATTTCGTGAGAGACAGTATTATTGGTGTCAACCAGCTGAGCTTTTTCAGCGACAATGTAGTCACCAAAAGAAGTGTAGTATCCGGCAGAAACAACATTGCCGCTGGATCCTGCGTCATTGATCACAAAGACGTCAACGGCATTGCCATCTTTATTGGCAAGAATGACATTGACAGCATTTTGTGTCCTTGGGTCATTGAACACGCCTGAGTGATCTATCTCATCAAAGAAATTGCCCTCTGTATCCGACTTCAGATAGAAATGCATGTCGTAGATCCCGAAGTCCCTGTTCAGTTTACAAAGCTGGTCCAGGACCGAAGATTTTTTTATGCGTTCAGTGCCATCAAAATTGGCAAGCAGATGGAACTTGATAGGGATATAGATCTCTTCCAGGCTTTTGAACAATTCCGGATTGGCCTTTCTAAATTCCCTGTTGGCATTCAGCCTTTCGACGAGTGCCGATTGGTCTATGACGCCACACTTTCCGGCTTCCTGGGCCATTGAGCCAAAAGGGTGAAGCATCATAAAAAGCAGAAAAGAACAGATTATGTTACGGATAACCATGCATTTAATATTTGGGCAAAAATAGATATTATAAACATACATTAATGTCCGCTTCACTCAAAAAAGTAAACAATCTAATTTTTGCATACATTTGGGACAAATTTAATAAATATCTAATCTGTTTATATTATGAGTAAAGTCACAGTTGTAGGCGCAGGAAATGTTGGAGCTACTGTAGCCAATGTCCTGGCGCACAAAGATTTTGTCAACGAGATCGTCCTGTTGGATATCAAGGATCAAATGGCGAAGGGAAAAGCTCTTGATTCATGGCAGCAAGCCCCTATTGATTACTATTCCACAAAGCTGAAAGGCACAGGAAATTACAGGGAAAGCAAAGGTTCGGATATCGTGGTCATTACTGCGGGCATTCCCCGAAAGCCAGGCATGAGCCGTGACGATCTGATCACGATCAATGCCAAGATCGTCGTTTCGGTCACAAAATCAATCCTGGAGCATACACCCAATCCTATAATTATCGTTGTGTCCAACCCGCTGGATGTCATGTCCTATGCGGCATTGAAAGCATCGAAACTGAATCCCAGGCGTGTTTTCGGCATGGCCGGCATCCTTGATACTGCAAGATACAGGGCTTTTCTTGCGACGGAACTCAAAGTTTCACCAAAGGATATCCAGGCTGTTCTCATGGGAGGACATGGGGACACCATGGTGCCGTTGCCCAGGTACACCACGGTTGCAGGTATTCCAGTCACAGATATGATAGACAGGGCCAAACTTAAAGCGATTGTCGACCGGACAAAGACGGGTGGTGGAGAACTGGTTAAGCTGATGGGGACTTCTGCGTGGTATGCACCCGGTGCCGCAGCAGCTCAAATGGTTGAGGCAATTCTCAAGGATGAAAACAGGATCTTCCCTGTCAGTGCCTGGTTGCGCGGCCAGTATGGATTGAAAAATATGTTTCTCGGTGTCCCTGTCAAATTGGGCCGTGATGGCATCAAGGAGATCATAGAACTGAAATTAAACAAATCAGAAACCAAACTGTTACAAAATTCAGCGGACCATGTGACGGAGGTCATTAGTGCTTTCAAAAAAATGAAACTGGTTTAATTTCCATCAAGATGGTGCAATCAGAACAACTCAAGAATATCGTAACAAACACAGGACAGTCGCTGTACGATCTGTCGTTGGAACAGCCTGTCCTTTTTGTTTTCCTGCGTCATTTTGGTTGCATCTTCTGCCGTGAAGCACTTGATGATGTGGCCGAGATCCAGCATACGCTCAAGGAAAAAGGGGTGACTATCGTCTTTGTCCACATGTCGGACGTTTCAACGGCAGCGCAATTCTTTGATGAGTATAAAATAGTGGATCCCATTCACGTGTCTGACCCTGAATGTGCCATTTACTCGTCCTTCGGTTTGACCAAGGGGAGTTTCAGTCAGCTCTATGGGTTAAAGGTGTGGACACGCGGGTTGAAGGCTAAATCACGGGGATTGACTTACAACCTCACACAAAT
>JBFKJL010000129.1:0-7145 GCA_041631795.1 Saprospiraceae bacterium
CTGGTCATGCGAGGACGACCTGGTTTTGCCCGACAACCAAAATATTGAAATGCGCGGCAAAGGCGGCAAGGGCAACGGCAATGGCGGAAATAACGGGGGCGGCAACAATGGCGGCGGTGGCGGTGGAATCACCGTGACCATGACTGACCTGGGTACCTTCAGCGGTGGATCAGTAAGTTATGCTTATGGGGTCGATGTTGATGCATTTACAAACGATGTCTGGGTGGTCGGCGATGCAGACCTTGCCAATGATGAAAGGCACGGATTCTTATGGAAACTTTCTGAGGGGGTCATGCATGACCTTGGATACCTTCACCAAGAACAGCCATACAGTTCAGCCCGGGATATTATAGCACCAAATTCTACCTTCCCGGAAGGAATTATTGCCGGCTACAGTTCCAGTCTGATACCTCCATACCACAGCAGTGAGGCAGCAACCTGGACGGCTGACCCGGTTTCAGAACCCACTTCGGTCAACCCATCCAACTCAGTCAATTCAAATGCCTATGCAATCAATAGCCTGGGAGATCTTGCCGGTTCACGGGTTGATACCTGTGGTTATATAGATCTGGGATACGGGCCATGTACGGAAGATTCACCAGGTGGTGTCGGAAATAGCATCTGGAGTGCATTTATGTGGGAAAACACGGGAACTGGCTACAATTATCACGACCTGGGCCACTTCTGGAGATGGAGCCATGGCCTTGGCATAAATACTGACCGGGTGGCTGTCGGTTATAGCGAATATACTGAAGACCCCTATCAAAGACGCGCTTTCAGATGGGAAAATGGGGTATTGGACATGATCCCCGGTCTGGAGGATGAATTTTCCGAGGCATGGGATATCAATGATTACGGTGAGATTGTCGGATGGATGCACGTACCCAATCCAAGGGGATTCATCTACACTGAAGACGACCAGGGCCAATGGAGTGTTTTGGAACTCCCGACTCTCGGCAAAAGCACATATGCACGCTCTATCAGCGAATCGGGATATGTTACTGGACAAAGTTTTTATAAAAACAGCGTATACCATGCATTCCTGTGGCGTGATGACATCGGCATGCTCGATCTGGCCAAGTTAAGCGGGATAAAAGGAAATTATGACAGTTACGCTTATGGCGTGGCAGACGATCTATTGGATCCAAAAAAGGTCTATGTCGCTGGATACCTCTGTACGACCTCCATGAATTGCAATCCGCATGCGACACTATGGACAATTACTTTTCCGTAATGATGCCTGGTTAGCTATGATGGACTCTAAAATTTAATAAACTGATGATCTGTACCGCTAAGGACAAAACCCTCCCAAATCAGCAATACAATATGAGACAGTTTCTTCATTCAAAACACAAAACAGTATACCATGAAAACAAAATTATCCATACTCCTGCTCAGCATCCTCGCCCTGTTGTTCACCTGGTCATGTGAAGATGACCTGGCCTTGCCCGACAGTGAGGATATCGAAATGCGGGGCAAAGGCGGCAATGGTAATGGCGGAAATAACGGGGGCGGCAACAACGGCGGTGGCGGTGGAATTACGGTAACCATGCAAGACCTGGGCACCTTCCCTGGGGGAACAGAAAGCAGTGCTCATGGGATCAATATCGTGAACAATGACATCTGGGTCGTGGGATATGCCAATACGGGTCAGGACCTATCTCCAAATTTTGCCTTCCTCTGGAAAGAATCCACAGGCACAATGCAGGATCTCGGTTGGCTGCACAAGCCTCGCAGTCTTGCAAATGATGTAAATAGTTCGGGAACCATAGTAGGAACCACAGGTAATCCGGATAACAATTGGGATAATGCTGTGATGTGGGACAGCACTGGAAACATCTTTGACATTGGTCAGCAACTCCCATTTGACAGTGCCAATCTTCACAGCGGTGCGAGAGCCATCAATAACAATGGGGCAATAGTGGGATGGGTAGTGCCTGATTATGATTGGAGATATCATATCTGGAAATGGCCACTGGAAGATCTGGGAAACTTGGAGGGACAGTATGCCGGGGCCAATGGCATAAACCAGTCAGGAGTTATGGTAGGTTATGCCGAGCTACCGAGAGACAGTACCTTCTTCGGTTTTTTATATAGGGCGGTCTGGATGCCCGATGGAACAGCATCGAGCCTGGATACGATCCCGGGATTGGGGGAAACCTATTCTTGGGCCAACGACATCAATGATGCGGGTCAGATAGTCGGTTATTTCAATATTGACACATCATGCAATTCCTGCGAAATAAGAGGATTTATTTGGGAAAATGGCATCCTCAATATACTGCCGGACTGGGATGGAAGAACACATGCCAATGCCATAAGCGAAGCGGGTTATGTCGCCGGTGAAAGTAGATATTCGAGTAGCGTTTATCATGCATTCCTATGGCGAAGTGATGTGGGTATGATCGACCTTGCTGAATTGAGCGGTATGAAGGGAACCAACAGCAGCTACGCGGAAGACATCATTGATCATCCTACCGATCCTAAAACCGTTTATGTTGTCGGTCGTGTCTGTACAAAAAGGAATTACTGCGTTCCTCATGCAGTTTTGTGGACCGTGACGTTTCCGTGAAAGGAGAAATGATGAAATAGGGTCTTACATATTCTGACCGTAAGGGAACAACACTTTCTGCTCTTTTATACCCCTCTGCTGACTGTCCAAAGAGTCAATATGGCTGTCACAGCGAAGAACCTGTGGGATCCATAATATATGTTTGCGGGACAAGAAAAAAAATAAAGGGATTCATTCTCTTCCCCGCGCTGTATTGTGGTAGGTGAATATTGATTTATTGTAATGACATTTTGAAAAGCGTGCATCTTGCCACTTTTCATAGCCGTTGCTCACCTTATCTCATTATACCTGCTGATCCCATAGGGTCACACTGTCCCTTTAAGGACAACGCCTCGATCACCCCTGTCCCGTTAGGGACAACACCTAGGTCACCCCGTCCCGTAGGGACAAAACCTAGGTCACCCCGTCCCGTAGGGACAAAACCTAGGTCACCCCGTCCCGTAGGGACAAAACCTAGGTCACCCCGTCCCGTCAGGGACGGAAGATCGGTAAGTAACGCTCATCATACTCGACCTCAAAATCTTCAAGGAACGCCCTGAACTCTTGAGCAAAACTCCTTCTCGCGTGGTGCACTTTCTGATTCCTGATATACCGGATAACCGTCGGCACCTGCGCCTGCGCATGCGAAAAGGCACCATACCCCGGCTGCCAGGAAAATTTGGTTGGCGTCAATCTTTTTCTGTTGATCCATTTTGAGGAATCACCCTTCACCGCTTTCATCAGATCCGAAAGCGACTGGGAAGGACGCATGCCAAAAAAGAGATGCACATGATCCGGCATGCCATTAACCTGCAACATTTTGTGGTTGTGCTTCTGGACAATGCCGGTGATATATTTATAAAGCCTGTCTTCCCACGTTTCCTGAATCAACGATCGACGATTTTTGACAACAAAAACAGCATGGATATGAATTTGTGTGTACGTGTTGGCCATAATCTTTATGCCATAATGGATCAGAGAGGATAAAATGTAACAGTTTGTTTCTTTTTTTTTCTACTACTCATGCCGTCTGGTACTGAAGATCCCCTTTTGACCCGTCAGGGAAAACACCTCGGTCCTCTGTCCCATAGGGACAGCACCTCGGTAACCCGCACCGCAAAAAACAACACTTCGCCATTTGTCCCGTCAGGGACAACAGATAGGTCTCCTGTCCCGTAGGGACAACAGATAGGTAACAACCACAAAAGCAAAGACAATCAGAGAAACAAGAACTAACCCCCACCGCCAGTGCCATCCGCCCTCCACCTCTATCGCCGCCATATCCCCGATAGGGACAAACGTTGCCCAGTAAAATGGGTGCAACTCCTCACCTTTGTGCCCTGCGAGATACGCCAGTTTTGCCGAACGCAAAGCTTCAGACTTACTTTGCCCTTCTTTGAGGTGTTTGTAAAACAGCGTCATGATCTCGCAAGTCGACCTGTCATTCGCCTTCCATAGCGAGGTGATCACGCTCTTGGCTCCGGCAGAAGAAAAAGCGCGCGCGAAACTCAGAATGCCTTCCCCTTTCCGAAGTTTGCCTGTACCCGTCTCACAGGCACTCAGGACCACCATGTCCACGGGGAGGTTCATGTGGTACAATTCGCTGACATAGAGCCGGTCATTCGATCCTTCCGCTTCAGAGCCGGAAAAGGCCAGGAAGGAATAATCAGGATCCGCATCATTGAGCTTGGCATGGGTAGACAAGTGTAGAATGTTGAAATCCTCAGCCATTGCACGGAACCGCTCAGCTGTGGCATCATCACCGTAGAGGACTTTGCCCGGCACCAGGTTGTGAATGGCAGATACTTCGTCATCGTTATAGAACAAGGGTCCCAATGCCTCACTGCGAACCTCGCTTACAGAGGCATAGCTTTCACCGGAACCGGCAAATGCTGGGGCAAAAGCCAGCAACCCCTTAGTTTTGTATGCCTTGTGCTTCATTTCCTGCCACAGGGTCGCCGAATAATTATAGCTGATCTCATGTGTCGAGATAAGATAATCTTCTGCACCATACAGCCCCTGCGATAAAGGCCTGTGTACCAGGACTTCAAAAGGAATATAGCCCAGGATACCATCAGGTACGATCATAAGCCTTTCAGGCAAAGGACCTAGCGGGGCGATCAACTTTTCATAAAGGCCATAAGCAAATTTCTGGTACATTGTTTTCAATGACTGAGAAGCAGTTTTTTCAAGATGGTCCCGCTGAATGAAAAAATCATACATTCCTGATCGTATTTCATGCACCCATTCTTCCAACGGGAAGTCAACTGGAATTTCACGTGTATAAAACGTATCCCGCAAGATTACAAAGGCAAATATGCCCGAATATCCTTCAAAATATTCCACCAACGCCATGCTGTCTTCTAACATCTCCTCCTGTAAGGTTTCTATTGGAACCGTTTCAATGGTGTGCTTGCCTGGTTCAACCGACGGGTAATCCTTCTCCATCTGACGGGTGAAAAATTCGTATGCTCTCCATGTATCAAAAAGCTTATTGTTCCATTCTTTGATCTTTTCCTGGTCAGCAATCTCTCCCTTGAGTTCCTCCTTGTAAATCTTCCTTTTGAGTTCTCCAAAAGATTTTCTCAGCACTGCTTCTTCTTGTTGCAGGTGATGAGGAATGGCAGCAAAACGGTCTGCCCCTGTTTCTCGAATGGCTTCGAGAAGAAGGATGGCCTTACTCTTTTCAACAAGGGCATAAGCTGCTTCAAGATATCCGCGATGGCCTGAATACTTGTATTTCTCAAACAAACAGGCAATAGCCCCTTCATATATCGCCTGAACTTCAGAAAGAATGTCCGCCATTCTGAATTTTGACCTTTTTTTTCTGAAGTTCTCCTGTAAAACGTCAATGACATCTATAGCCTTCTTAAAAGCGAACAGAGCGGAATCAAGATCCGACTTGTTTTTATCCGTTTTCCACAGATCATTAAAAATCCTGCCCTTGCCGCTCCATACAAAAATGGCCGTCCAGTCTCTATTGGCATCATTTCCTAAAAATTCCAAATTTTGATTCTCACAATAAAGGGAGGTAAGGGCCATATTGTAGTACCGGATCGCTTGTTCATAATTACCGGCTTTTTCATAGCACATCGCTTTTTCATTATAAACCCCGGCAATCATGACTTTGCATGTGCCCCCGATAGGTATCCATGACCTTAAAACCTTGTTATAACACTCATGCGCTTCATCATACCTGCCGCTCTTCTGGTATGCGTATCCCAGGTTGAAATTCCACCCATTCTCAAAGCTGTCATCACCCATCACTTCTGCCGAGAGATGCGTATGCGACAATACAATGCTTTCCTGGATGATTTTGATCGCTTCATCAAAGTGCCCCATCTTGATATGGCATAGCGCTATGTTGTTCATGGTCCGGGCAGTGTTAATGTAACGCCAGACATCATTAATGTGCCTGATTTTATCGAGACGCATCTCAAAGCAACGGATAGCTTCAGGATGATTACCCTGCATGAAACGACACAAGCCTGTCAGTCCCAGTATGGTGCCTGTCCTGTGATCATCAGGCGCATAGAATTCTAGGGCCAGATCGAGGGCCTTGTGGGCATATAGCAAGGCCAGGTCTGGATAGTTGGGATAGTAATAGCTCCACGCAATATTGGCAAATGGGTAGATTAGTGACGGGTGATGCTTTCCATAAGCCTGGAGATATAGGTCCAAGACCTTGTTATAATCCTCAAATGATGATTCGAAATCACCAAGCATCCAATTTTTCCACCCTGATAAGGTATAACACTCTGCTAATTGGTCTAAATAACCAGTACTTTTTTTCTCAAGGATAATTTGAAATGCAGTATCCAGATATGAGATGGAATCACTTTCTGGATTGTAGTTAAAAAAGCAGTCCATGGTATAATAGGGATGCGGTTCTTTAATGCCGGCCTTGTCAAAATATGATATAGAGCGTTTAAGCACTTCGATGGCTTTTGGATGACGACGCGTGTTTGTTGCAATGCTTTTGGCAAGGTTACAGGCAATTTGTCCAGCAAATGCCCAATCAACATCTTCCCTGGATAATACAATGTCCAAAGCCCTTTCCAATTTGCCCTGTGCACGATGCCTGTCTCTGGTCCCATCCCTTGTGATCAGTGCAGTCCCGAAGAGGAAAAGTATCTTTGACTTTAGAATTTCATCTGCACCCAGTAATATATCCTGACAAAGCGATATGCACGCATCATATTTTCCGGAATCATAATGCGCAATGGCTTTATACACCTTAGCTATAGTTTCACCTTGCCCTGAATGTTCCTCCACAACATCTGAGCTATCCAAAGTGAAATGCATTACTGTCCGATCCTCTATAGGCAGCCCGAATTCAGACCAGATGCGGATGTCGTACACTTCCGGTTTTTGGCGAATGCCATATGTAGTTTTACCATTATGTTGCCCTGATGAAAACATTGGATTCAAAAGAAATATCAGCAAGCCCAAGCGCAAAACATTCGCCCTTTGTACCGTCAGGGACAACACATAGGTAAAAACCACCAAAGCCAGAATAAAAATCCCCCACCCCCAGTGCCATCCACCGTCCACCTCTATCGCCGCCATATCTCCGATAGGGATGAACGTCGCC
>JBFKJL010000130.1:0-7131 GCA_041631795.1 Saprospiraceae bacterium
AAACCGCTTGTGCTTTTGTTCTTCAATATATCGCTCGACAAGGGCTGCATCACCCAGTCGCACTAGTGCTCTTATTGCCAATAATGCGATACTGATATCACTGGGTTCTGAATTGATCTTCTTTGCCAGGGAAAAGGCTTTTTTATATTTGCCTAGATCAATTAATGCTGTTATATGCACATTTGACCTGTCGAGACAATAACTGCAGTCGTTGTAATCGAGCTCGGCATCTTCGTACTTTTTTATGATCTTGAGCGCCTGTTGTGGGCTATTAACCAGGTTTAATGCCAGTATGGAAGCACGTATATTCAGATACAAGTCTCCGGGGGATCTTTCAAAAACATTTTTGTAGTATTCAAAGGCCATTTTATTATTGCCTCTCGTGTAGGATTTGAAGTGATAAAACATATTCTTTTCATCCTCGTTCATTTCGAATTCACGGGTGCTCAATACCGCCAGCAGGCTGTCCACTTGTGAGAACTGCGCCAATCGCCTGTGAATAAGCAATTCAAGAAAGAATGCCCTGAAAAATGTTGAATCCATATTTATGCATTGCCTGGCATGAACAAGCGCCAGTCGATAATCCTTTTCTATCAAGCTGGTCGCCTTGGAGTATTCCTTGTATACATCAGCTCTTGGAAAATCCGAATTGAACATGGGATTGTCGCGGGTCAACCAATAGCCCAGGATTTGTTGGCTTAAATCTTCAATGCCTTTCCACGGCACGTCCAGGGGGGCGCTGTGCTGGTCAAATGTCAGCAGGACATTGCCTGTTATTGATTCAACAATCTGGCTTAATATGATCAGGCTATCCCCAAGGGTAAAGTATCGACCAATAATGAGGTTATCCACCCCGCTTTGGCGGTATAAATCGGGTCCAAATCCAAATTTACCCATCAGGACCTGGATGTAATCTTCACCCATCTGAATGGTTGAAGCCTGGAGATTGACCGAACCACTTTTGGCCAGGGATTGCGATATGAACAACGGTGCCATTCGTCCAATGTAATCCAGTTCAGGATCACCTGTTTCATTTTCAAATTCCAAAACAGCGAGTTTTTCTTTCTTGATCTTGTCAATTTGAGAACTCCCCGAGCTCAGCCATTGCACAGAGATCCATGTCAGAAAAGTAATGCCAAGTATGATGGGACCCAGGATTTTCACCAGCTGCAGGTTGCCCACAGGGACCTTACCCGGCAGTTCCTCCTTTGGTGGTGGTTCCTCCGTTCTGAAACGCACCATTTTTTCTTCAGGAACAATTTCGTATTTCCAGGATAAATAGACGGCAACCGGGAAAAATATGAAGGAAAGTACAACGCAAACCGTGAGGAAATTGTCTGATATGGGGATAATGGGCCTGATGATTGGGGCGACTGCAATAAGGACCTGGATGATTGTAGCTGCAGTGACTGCATAAATGGAAGCAACCTTTATAACGCCCCGGGTACGCAATTCGGAGATGATCCTTTGGAGTTTCATAAGGGCAAAATTAATGACTTTTTAATTTCAAAAGCAAAATTATATTTTAAATGTGTCAGTGAAATTATTTATATATATTGAGAACGATTTTTCACTCAAAACAAAATTATCATGTCCAACCACCGCCCCATTAAAAAATTTACTACGTATTTAATCATCAGTATAACCACGGCACTCATCATTTTTGCTGTCGATATGGTAATGTACGGATTTGCATTGCCCGATCTTTTCAATATGGACGGGATGAAAGATATGCCTGATTTCCCGACAATGATCGTGGCGTACTTGCTTTCGGGTCTGACGTTCGCCTACGTATTTTCACTTCTGGACTGGTCAAAGGGCCTGGAGCATGCCAGCTATCCTGTTTTGCCTCAAAAACCGTTCTGGTATGGAGGGTTATTGGCGATGCTGATCTTCCTTCCGGGTGTCATTTTTGATCATGCGCTTTTTAATGGATCTGATATCGTAGGCCGGATCGTAGAATTTGTTTACAGGTTCATTCTGTTTGGTGTACTTGCTGTTGTAGCTACAGCAATATCACATAAGCTCAACAACTAGGTTTTTATCCAGAAATTCGGATAATCTGTGCCTTACATCATTGGGTATGTCCGTGGAGTCCAACCATGTATGGACATCACCAAGGTATTGCATACCCAGGTAGGAAGCACTTTCCCTGAATGGCATTGAGAAATATGGCGTGATGTTGTCATCTGACCCGCAACTGATCATCGCCATATTTTTACCTCTCAGCAGTCTGCCAGTGTCCTTGTCAATGTGCAGGCAATCGGTGATTCTGTCAAAGAATACCTTCATTACCCCACTCATGGCATACCAGTATACGGGTGTAGCAAAGATGAGAGTATGATATAATGAAGTGATCTGGCGCATCAATGGCAGGAAATCGTCCTCAGAATTTGAAAAGGTATAGTCGAAATGCCCGATATTGAAATCGACAAGGTCAATCTTGTCAAATCCCGACATATCGACAATAAAATCGACGATCCTGGCTGTGTTGCCGTCTCCACGCGAACTCCCCTGGATGATCACAGTATCTGTTTTGTGCTTCATAGAAAAAATTCTCGGTAATTCTTCATGCCATTCGTGCAGCATCGAATATCTGACTAACAAGCATGGTCACGAAATGTTTTAGAATAATTCCTGTAACGCATGCTGATGATCGAATAAAAATACCAGACTGAACCTATCAATTGACCCGCCGCCGTTCATCATTTTTGTAGACTTCAAGACTCCGAGATATCTGTAAAAGTTTCTATCGTAACTTCAACTTCAACTTCAACTTCAACTTCAACTTCAACTTCAATTTCGGCTCCAACTTCTTTGTGTGAGACTTCGAGATCCCGAGATCCCGTAAGAACGACATGATTGATCTGACATCTCATCATCTCAAAGTCTCGGTATCTCGGAATCTCAAAATCTCATTACATTATTCCTGACCGCTCAATTTTGCATTGTACGACCAGATCTCATCCCAGGAGTTGCTGATCACTTCGTTCATTTCACGAACAAATCCGTTCATGGCATTGGTACCATGCAATTTATTGTAGGCAGCACCAAAGCCCCATTCATCGTCCAGTTCGGCCCAGTTTTTCATGCCGGACACCGAGGCGATATGGCGACCCGTGGCCAGGCCCTGGCGAAACTGGTTGTCGTACAGTGACCAGGAGGTGACATGGTCCATTGACTTGATGGTGGCGCTCATTTTTTCGAGCAGAGCATCAACGCGGTAGCCCTGGCCCTTGGCTATATTGTGGTAGCGAATGTAAATGAGGGGATACGTTTCTTCTGTCATGGGCAGGGAAAGTGCACCGTCTCTCTTCCAGTATTCGCCGTGTTCCACCTTTTCGAGGTAGGGGACAACGTTTGTGGCCCAGTCTTCATCGTGTCCGGCATCGGACGGCCTGTTGTCAAGGTCCGCAAATGTCAGTGGCCCCATCATCCAGACGATTTTACCCACGTTGGGGCCTGTCATGACCTCGTACACCCATGCGCGGTAGGGACCTTCTGTGCTGTGGTACTTCTTGTTGTGTGCCGCGAGGTTTGCTCTCAGTGTCGGGTATTCCTCCATATCCGGTACAAGGATGATGGATTCAAACATGATATCACCAGGGTCCTCTGCACCTTGCGCAAAGAGGCCTGTGCCCATGAATACCAATAAAAAGATAAAAAACAGATTTTTCATAATGTTATGATTTTAGGTTATAGAAAAGGGTTGTGTATACGGAGAGGTCATTGGTTGTTTTGTGATTGTGTGGTAATATAGGTATTTAAATGGATTTGGAGACACTGAGACTTCGTGATTTCGAGACTCTGAGATTGAGAGAGATGGAGGTTATGAAAGTCTACCAATATTGAAGATTGTTGATTTTTTAGGTTAAACTTAAACTTAGACTTAAGCTTAAGTTTATTCTCAAGTTCAAGTTTAAATTCGATCAAAGAAATTTGAGATATCGTGACTTTAGATTGGAGACTACGAGATCCGAGACACTGAGATATCGAGAAACAGAGAAAAATCTATTCTCGACATCTCGTTCTCTCGAATTCTCTTATTCCTTCTCAGGTATATGCTTCATTATCTCCAATACATACGTCCAAAACTTCTGCATCGAAGACACACTCGCCCTTTCGTCGGGGGAATGCGCCCCCTTGATCGTCGGTCCGAAGGAGATCATGTCTATGCCCGGGTAGTTTTGGCCAAGGATACCGCATTCCAGGCCCGCGTGGCAGGCGGCGACATTCGCCGGATGGCCATTCATTTTTTCATACAATGGCGCCATCACTTTCAGAATGGGACTGTCCATGTTCGGGGCCCAACCGGGATAGGAGCCTGAGAATTCCACATCATAGCCTGCAAGTCCAAAGGCCGCCTTTAGGGAATGGGCGACATCCATCTTTGAAGATTCCACGGATGAGCGCGTGAGATTGTCTATCCGGATCTTGCCGTCTTCAACCAGAACCTTGGCGACATTATTGGAAGCCTCAACCAGGTCCTCAATGGCCGGGCTCATGCGGAACACCCCGTTGTGGGCGGCAAAGACTGCGCAAATTAATTTATGGCTGTCGTCTGACGACATCATTGAACCAGGTGCTTCAGTTTTCTCAATGGCAATAACGAGATCGCTCTCGAGGTGGACATATTCATTTTTAATTTCAACTTTAGCCTCATTGAATTTTTGCATCAGGTCAGATGAGTCACCTTCTATCATCACAATGATGGCTTCACTTTCACGGGGTATGGCATTGCGCAGGCTTCCGCCGTGAATTTGTGCAATGGTAGATTGGTCAGCAGTCGCATGCAATAACCGATTCATGATCTTGTTGGCATTGCCAAAACCTTTATGGATGTCCATGCCACTGTGGCCGCCCTGCAGTCCTTTTACAACAATTTTGTACGCTGTGGCTCCAGACGGAACACTTGCCGGAGTGTAACTCCCCCTCGCTGTCACATCAATGCCACCGGCACATCCCACACCGATCTCGTCGTCTTCCTCTGTATCCAGATTGAGCAGGATCTCTCCTTTCAAGAGACCGCCCTTGAGTTCCTGGGCACCTGTCATACCCGTTTCCTCATCGATGGTGAACAAGGCTTCCAGGTCGGGGTGGGGGATGTCATTGCTTTGGAGGATGGTCATGATGGTAGCGACACCCAATCCGTTGTCCGCACCCAGGGTGGTGCCCCGGGCTTTGACCCAGTCACCATCGACGAACATATCGATGCCCTCGGTGTCAAAATCGAAATCCGTATCGTTGTTTTTTTGATGGACCATGTCGAGATGCGACTGCAGGATCACGGGTTTACGATTTTCCATACCCGGGGTAGCCGGTTTGCGGATGATCACATTGCCGATGTGGTCAACGATGGTCTCGAGACCCAGTTTTTCACCAAAGGCCTTCATAAATGCGATCACGCGTTCTTCTTTTTTGGACGCTCTGGGAACGGCGTTCAGGTCTGCAAAATTGTTCCAAATGGCACGGGGTTCCAAGGCTCTTACTGCTTCATTCATATCATGTGGTATTGAATCGCAAATGTAACCATTTTTCACGCTCAGGACATTCCGGAATCTTAAGATCTCATCATCTATTGAAAATTTTTTAATTTCATGTTCCCAGGAATTCCTAATTGAAAAATTAAAACAATCCAATGCCAAACTCCAGAAATACCATGTGGCCAATCCTCATCGTCCTCTTTTCATGGACGATTGTCATCAATGCACAAAAGAATCCAGCCGAAAAATGCGGCACCGTCCCTTTCAATGAAAAGCTCAATGACAAATACCCCGGATTTTACAATGTGGAAAGCTTTGAAAAATGGATGTCCGGTGAAGTCGAAAAACTGAAAAGTCAGAGCGAGGAAAAATCCATGGCCACCTACACGATCCCGGTCATTTTTCATGTCATTCACAATGGTGAAGCCGAAGGGGCCACACGCAATGTGGGTTACCAGTATATCCAGGCTCAACTGGCCCAGATCAACCTGGA
Organism: Saprospiraceae bacterium; assembly: GCA_041631795.1. Taxonomy (GTDB): domain Bacteria; phylum Bacteroidota; class Bacteroidia; order Chitinophagales; family Saprospiraceae; genus JBFKJL01. Next base: position 5,977 of record JBFKJL010000130.1, read on the forward strand.
TTTTGCCAACTTATCTGGATCCACGCAAGGGGCAGCAGCAGATATAGATATGGATTTCTGTTTTGCAACGGTCGATGAATCCGGAACCACCTTGTCGCAGCCAGGTGTCAACCGCATCAACAGAAATACGGCAGGATTTACAGCCCCACCGTGGACGGATACCTACCTGGACAATACTGTCCTCCCTGCCACGCAATGGGATCCTGATCAGTATTGCAACATCTGGGTTGTCGATATTTCAGGAGGCATCCTGGGATATGCCCAGTTTCCGGAAGCGCCCACACTGCCCGGTGTTGGCACCGGGAATGGTCCTGCCAATACTGATGGCGTCGTGATCCTGTATACCAATATCGGGGGTATATCCAATCCATTCCCTGGATCCTCGCCATACGACCTGGGGCGGACGTTGACCCACGAATTGGGTCACTGGCTTGGATTGCGGCACATTTGGGGCGATGACAATTGCGGCAATGATTACTGTGCGGATACACCTGCCCAGGAAACATCGAGTTCCGGATGCCCGAATACCACAACGTGTGATGGTAACCAGGATATGGTTCAGAATTATATGGATTACTCTGACGATTATTGTATGAATACATTTACAAATGATCAAAAAAGCCGGATGCACGTTGTCATGGGCGCAACCGGAAATCCCAGCCCAAGGCGGGCCATACTCAATACGTCAACTGTATGTAGCGGCGGATCATCACCGCCGACCTGTCAGACATACCAAAGTTCAGATGTTGGGCAAACTTCAAGCACAGTGATCACATCCGATGTCATCATTCCTGCAGGATTGGGTACCCTCAGTGATGTGAACGTTCTGGGCATCGATATCACTCACGACTGGATCAATGATGTGGTGATCAAGCTGACCAGCCCGACAGGCACCACCCAAACACTTCTCAGCCAGGTATGTGACGACGAAAACAACCTTTTGCTTTCCCTGGATGATGCTGGCACTGCCTATGCCAGTATTCCCTGTCCACCGACGAATAGCATGACATACAAACCACTGAATCCGCTCTCTATTTTCAATGGTGAAGATCCGACAGGGACATGGACCCTGACCATTGAAGATGTGGAGACGGCCTATGATGATCCCACACTCAATGCATGGTCATTGGAAGTATGTGTACCTGCTTCCGGCTG
>JBFKJL010000131.1:0-7130 GCA_041631795.1 Saprospiraceae bacterium
CTCAGGTTTCCCGTGTGGTCGAGAAACAAAGATGCTTATGATCTGCTCATTTACTGTGCAAACTGGCCTTCCCGCAGGATCCACGCGTGGCGGACCTTGCTTGTGGCACGAGCAATTGAAAACCAGAGTTATGTCATTGGATGCAATTGTGTGGGAAGGGACAATAACAACAATACCTACAACGGTGAATCGCATATAATTGCTTTTGACGGCGCCGTTTTGGCCCGTAAGGGTGCCAAAGATGGTGTGATCGGGGGGGATTTGGACAGAGAAATGCTGATGGATTACAGGAGGCAGTTGCCCTTCCTTAAAGATTCGGATGCGTTTGACCTGCACTGATTTTGTCGTAATTGCGCACTTCTCTTGACCATCAATGCTCAGGAATTGTTTACATTTGAGCCTCTAATTTTTTTTCATGTTGGCAATACCAAAATCACTAAGGCATTCGAGCTTCCTTTTAATTTTATTGTGGAGCAGCCTGATTCCTCTCTTAGCGCAGAACGGCTCTATACGAGGACATTTATACGATGAAGGAACAGGTGAACCTGTCATCTTTGCCAATATGGTGCTCGAAGGCACAACCTATGGTGTTACAACAGATGTCAATGGATTCTTTACGATGGCCGATATTCCTGTGGGGACCTACAATCTTGTCGCTTCGTATATCGGGTATGAAGACATTGTGACGGAGGTTGAATTCATGGAATCGCGCATCAATTATTACAAGATCTTCATTTCATCTCAATCCGTGAATATCGGGGTCATAGATATTTCCTCCGTCCGCGAACAGGCGCGAACCGAAGTTCGGGTATCCAAGATCCAGGTCAGCCCCCAACAGATCAAGGCTCTGCCTTCAACAGGAGGAGATGCAGATGTGCTTCAATACCTCCAGGTGGTGCCAGGCATCATCTCTACTGGAGATCAGGGCGGCCAACTGTACATTCGTGGCGGATCACCTGTACAGAACAAGATCCTTCTCGATGGACTCACTATATATAATCCATTTCATTCGATCGGCTTTTATTCGATTTTCGAAACCGAACTCATTCGAAATGTCGACGTGCTCACTGGAGGCTTTAATGCGGAACACGGCGGCCGGATTTCAGCCATTGTTGACATTTCCACACGCGAAGGCAACAGGAAAAGGCTGGGAGGGCAGGTATCTGCCAGTCCTTTCATGGTCAAGGGGTTGTTTGAAGGGCCGATCGTCAGGCTTCAGGATGACAAAGGGAGCGCCTCTTTTGTTCTCACAGCAAAGAAATCCATCATCGACCGAACATCTCTGGACCTTTACCCCTATGCCAGTGTCAATGATACGATCGGACTGCCGTTTAATTTTACAGATACTTACGGCAAACTGTCATTTGTCACAGCCAATGGTAGCAAGTTCAATATTTTTGGATTCAACTATGAAGATGAGTATGATAATCCATTTGTCGCTAAAATTGACTGGGCCAATTCAGGCGGGGGCATGAATTTTTCTCTGTTGCCTGCCACGAGCAGCATCATAGTCAATGGCATGATCGGGTTTTCGACGTACGAGACGGGCATTCGCGAGGCCGAGGAAGATCCGCGCTCCAGCCTGATAAGGGAATACGTCCTGGGCCTTGATTTCAATTATTTCGGGCATAATTACAGCATCAACTACGGTGTCGAAGTGAAGAGTATAAGGACGGAGTTCGACTTCACAAATCCTTTTGGCGTCAGGATCGACCAGTTTCAAAATACGACCGAAATTTCGGGTTTTACAAAATTCAGAAAAGCATGGCCCGCTGTCGTTTTCGAACCCGGAATGCGGGTCCAATATTATGCTTCCCTGGGTGAGTTTTCCCTGGAACCAAGATTAGGCCTCAAGATCAACGCTACAGAAACCACACGTATTAAAGCAGCAGCCGGCCTGTATTCCCAAAACCTCATCAGCACATCAAATGAGCGTGATGTCGTTAATCTTTTTACGGGATTCCTGTCCGGCCCGGATTCTTCATTTGACAACCTGGAAGGGGATCCTGTCAGCAGTAAACTCCAGAAATCCAACCACGCTGTCCTGGGTATAGAACAAGAGCTGGGCAGCCGGATACAGGTCAATGTCGAAGGGTACATCAAGGATTTTAGCCAATTGATCATCGTTAACCGCAATAAAGTTTTGCCAACGGATCCGAATTATGCGACCGAAACAGGCGAAGCCTACGGCATCGATTTTTCACTCAAATACAATACACCCCAGTTGGATCTCATGGCGAATTACTCACATGGCTATGTGAAACGGTTTGATGGTGAACAGGAATATTTTACAGTTTTTGACAGGAGGCACAATATCAATTTGCTGGGCACATATTTCGTGGGAGAAAAGAGAGACCTCCAGTTCAGCATACGCTGGAATTTTGGTTCGGGCTTTCCTTTTACAAAGACCCAGGGCTTTTACAATAACCTCTCATTCCTTGAGGGTGTCGGGACAGATTATCTGACTGAAAATCCCGAAGATATCGGGATCATCTATTCTGAGCTCAGGAATTCAGGCCGGTTGCCCTATTATCACCGGCTGGATTTCTCCGCACAAAAGACATTTCACCTTGGAGATCATATGAATCTTGAGGTGGTCGGAAGCGTTACCAACGTTTACGACAGACCTAATATATTTTATTTTGACAGGCTGCGGTATGAAAGGGTCAATCAATTACCGATCATTCCCAGCCTGGGTGCGCGTTTTAATTTTTAAATTTGCAACTTGTTTATTTAAAGTTTTATCCATGATAAAAAGATTTGAGAACATCACCCCATCAGAATTCAAGGCATTAAAAGACAGCGTTGCCTGGGTGACAATTTTGATCGCCGGGGCAGACGATCATATTGAAACAAAGGAATTAGAATGGGCCAATAAGCTGACAAAGATCAGAACCTATTCAGGACCGGAATCGCTTTATGAGTTCTATGCGGAGGTCGGGAAGGATTTTGAGGAAAACGTGAACAGCCTGATCGCGTCACTACCCAAGGATACGGATCAGCGCAATGAGGTCCTCAATGAAAAAATTGCCACACTCAATCCGATATTGGAAAAGCTGGATCCGCATGATGCGGCAGACTTCTACAAAAGCCTGAGATCACTGGCTGAGCATGTAGCCCATGCCTCTGGTGGGTTCCTCCGGTTTCTTTCTATAAGTTCCGATGAAAAGAAACAAATTAAACTGCACACACTCCGGAAATTCGAGGCTCCCCCGGATGAAGACATTCATTGATCCCGATAATTTTTTACTTGTAAACAAAATACCGGTAAAGGCCAAAGCTCACAAAAATGCCCAAAAGGGTGGCGATGATCACTTTGGATATGATGTACTGAATGCCGACAAAGTCAGTGAGAAAGTAGATGCCGCTGACATTCAGTATGAGGAGAAGGAAGGTGGAGAATGTGTACTTCATCGCCTGTTTGATGATGGGTTTGTCATTGCGCTTGAATGCCCAGTATCGGCCCAGGAGAAAGCCCACGATACCACCTATCACAGAGGCAATTGCGGCTGATCCCACATAGTAGATCTTGGCGTATTCTGTGAGTATGATGAGGGCCGCAATATCTGCCCCGGTTGATATCATCGAAGTCACCTGCGACCTTAAAAAGGACCGGAAGAATGTCACATTATACTGGGTCATGCGAAGATGTTTAGATGCACAACAACCTGGAGTGCGAGATTTGCATAGATCCCGGCGAGGATATCATCAGCCATGACCCCGAAAGGATGATCTATCTTTTCGTCAAGCATCCTGATGCCCAGTGGTTTTATGATATCAAAAACACGAAAAAAGACTAAGCCAAGGACGAGGTTTGTCCATGTCAATGGTATAAAGAGCAGAGAGATCCAGATGCCCACAACCTCATCAATGACCACGCTGGAAGGATCCTTTCCCCAGCCTCTTTCAAGGATGCTGGTGGCCCACGTGCCGGCCAGGGTAAAAATGACGATCAGTCCTGTCAGGGAGAGGGTGATCGGGAAAGATCCTGAAATCCACAACAAGATGATGACTACAAGGCCTAGGAGGCTACCGGCAGTACCCGGAGCCAGCGGGCTGTAACCACTGCCCAGGGCAGTGCCGATGACCTTTGCAGTCCATATGGTCAGATTATTCGTAATAATCCAGTCCCAGGTGTGTGATCAATTCTTCACCTGCAATGTGACGCAGTGTGTTTTCCAGCTTTTCAAGCTGTTTGAAAATATCGTGTTGCGGATAGAGCCCTTTTGCGGTTTGTGGCGATTTCAGGTAAAATGACAACCACTCCTGGATGCCCTTCATGCCTGCACGCTTGGCCAAGTCCAAGAATATAGCCAGGTCCAGGACGATAGGGGCTGCCAAAATGGAATCCCGGCAGAGGAAATCTATCTTAATTTGCATCGGGTAGTTGAGCCATCCGAAGATGTCTATGTTGTCCCAGCCTTCCTTATTGTCTCCCCTGGGAGGGTAGTAATTGATTCTCACCTTGTGATAAAAATCTGAATACAATTCCGGCTGAAGCTGAGGCTCGAGGATTTGTTCGAGGACACCCAACTTTGAAACTTCCTTGGTCTTGAAATTTTCAGGATCATCCAATACTTCTCCATCCCTGTTCCCCAGGATATTGGTAGAGAACCACCCGTGGATGCCGAGTGCCCTGGCCTTCAGGCCCGGGGCGAGGATCGTTTTCATCAGGGTCTGGCCTGTTTTAAAATCCTTTCCGGCGATTGGTGTCCCTGTTTCATTGGCCAGTTCCACCAGCGCTGGGATATCACACGAAAGGTTGGGTGCGCCATTGGCATAGGGGATTCCCATTTTGATAGCGGCATAGGCATAGATCATACTTGGGGGAATGTCCTTGGAATTCCTCCTCAGGCCTGTTTCAAAGCTTTTAATCGATTTGTGGACGGCTGATTCTTCTATATAGATCTCTGTGGATCCACACCAGACCATCACCAGCCTGTCACATTTGTTGTCCTTTTTAAATTTCCTGATGTCGCGCATCAGTTCATTGGCCAGGTCCATTTTGGTCTTGCCCTTTTTGACATAGGTGCCATCGAGTTTTTTAACATACCGTTTGTCGAAAACAGCTTTCATTGGCTTGATCTTTTCAAGCTGGGGTTTCAGTTTGTCCAGCAAACTCCGGTCAAGGACATTGGCATGAACAGCGGCTTCATAGACGTTATCGCTGAAGATATCCCAGCCGCCGAAAACAACATTCTTGAGATTGTGGAGTGGAACGAGATCCTTGATGTAGGGTTTGTTGACCTCTGTACGCTTCCCCAGCCGAATTCTCCCCATTTGCGATAGTGAACCAACGGGGTTGGCCAGGCCCTTGTTGACTGCAAGCACACCGGCTATGAAAGTCGTGGCTACAGCACCCATGCCGGGCGTAAGAATCCCCAGTTTTCCTGTGGGCTTTGACGCTTTTACTTTTGTCATAGTTTATATCAAATTATTTTTTTTGTACCAGGCGAATGTTTCTTTTAAACCTGCCTCCAATTCGTATTCGGCTGCGAATTTAAGATCATTTTTTAATTCTTGCCCATCAATATTGAAAGTCCTTGCTTTCAGTTCGTTCACTTTATCGCTGTTGAGCGCCGGGATCTGACCTTTGACCCGGCCCATATACTCGCTCAAGCCCGCTACGATCCTCAAAACGGGAATGGGCAGGGTCAGGTTGATCGTCTTTTTGCCATAGAGATCCTTGATAATCCCGGTGAATGTTTTCGAATCATAGATCTGACCATCGCTGACAAAATAGGCCTTGTTGGCAATATCTGAAAAAACCGATGAAATGACCAGGGCCGCGAGATCTTTGACATAAATAAAAGTCAATAGCTGTTTGCCAAAACCGATTTTAAGGTCTAATCCATTCCCAATCATCTTGAAGACGGCCAGGAAATCCATGTCCCTGGGTCCATAGACAGCTGTTGGACGAAAAATTATTGACGGAATCTGGTAAAAGGATTTGACAAATTCTTCGGCTTGTAGTTTGCTTTTGCCATAGCTCGTGACAGGATGGGGGACGGCATTGCTGTCGAGGATCTGGGTAGCCTGGTAATCCGCAGGACCGTAGGAGGCCAGGCTGCTGATGTAGATAAGTTTGCGCGGAATGATGCTTTCTTCGATGAGGATCTTGCAAAACCGCCGCGTATAGCCTGCATTGATCCTGAAATATGTGGCTTCGTCCCTGGCTTTGGTGGCCCCGGCATTAAGGATGATGTAGTCAAACTTTTCACGCTTCAATTGCTCGCGCAGGGTTGCTTCATCATCAAAGTCCATCTCAAGGAACTGAATTGCGGGATCCCTGAGGTAACGGGTACTCGAAGTGCTGCGAATTCCGGCCCAGACCTTCAGGCCACAGTGCAAGGCCTCCTCGACGAGATATCCCCCGACAAAGCCACTGGCCCCGGTAATAAGGATCTTGCCCTGCATTTTCAGATATCAGAATTATAAAGCCTGTATGTTTTATAGCGCTTCCCGTTGAGCTTTTCGGCAGCCTGGACCATCATAGTGTTATTCTCCAGTACCCAGGAAGCCTCCCCGCCGATGAGGTTGCGCTTCCTTGATTCCAGGATGTTCATGGCAAAGAAGATGGCTTCGATGCCTTTGCGCCTGTGCGATTCTACGACACCCGTGGCGACTACACGGACATGTTTGACCTTCTTCTTATTCAATAATAATTTGAATATATTGAAAGGGAAAAGGCGTCCGTTTTTGAAAGTTCTCGTGATCTCATTGATATTGGGCAGCGAAATGGAAAAACCTACTGGTCGACCATTTTCTTCGGCGATGTAGGCAAAATCCTTATCCGCCAGCATTTTCAGGCCATCAGCGAGGTGCTTGAATTCCGCGTCCGTAAAAGGCACAAAACCCCAATTCTTTTCCCAGGCGGCATTGTACACTTCCTTGATCTTTTGCACTTCATTTTTAAAGTCCTTCAGATTGACATTCCTGATGATAATGCCCTGTTTTTCGAGTCTTTCCCTGAACAGGGCCGACAGCCTGATGGACTTGTCCGAGGCTTCAAAACTGGGAATGATATAGGCGTAAAGATCCATTTCTTTTTCAAACCCGATGGATTCGAGGATTTCCGGGTAGTATGCCTTGTTGTAGGTCATCATGATCATGGGGGGACTGTCAAAGCC
>JBFKJL010000132.1:0-7070 GCA_041631795.1 Saprospiraceae bacterium
CAAATGGACCAGATGACCATCATGAAATCAAGAAAGGGCTGCATTGGATATATTGATTTTTTTAAAGGCAGTTTTGAATTGATCCCCTGTCACCTGTCACCGTGCCAGGTTTTTGTCATTGCATCGGGCATTAAGCATAAACTTGTCGATTCCGCATACAACACACGTCGCAAGGAAAGCCGGGAGGCGCTGATGTCACTTGCCAGGCTCAATCCTGACATTGTAAATTTCAGGGATGTGACGATAGACCACCTCCAGACCTTCGGGGATCAATTGACCGCGGTCCATTGCAAAAGGTTAAAGCACATTGTCACTGAGAACAACAGGGTTCTCCGCGCTCGAACATACATCCTGAAAGATCAGTTGGACCACTGTGGCCCCTTGCTTAATGCTTCCCACCACAGTTTGAGGGACAACTATGAATGCAGCATCCCAGAGATCGACAGGATTGTGGACAAGGTATTATCTTACCCGTCTTGTCTTGGAGCCCGGATCATGGGAGGCGGTTTCGGAGGCAGCGTCATCAGCTTGTGGAAGAACGAAGGGCTTGACGCAATGGATCATCACTTTGACAGGCGCCATATCCATCGTGTGATGACCGATGATGGACTGACGATTCTTTGATGGGCTGTTGCTGTACCCGGTAAACCATAGTTTTGAATCACTGAAAAATGATCAATTAATTAGAACGATGCATACACATCAGAAACATCTTTTTAATCTCCCTGAAGACAGCATCTATCTCAACGCCGCCTACATGACACCCAACCTCAAGGCAGTGGCTGAAGCAGGCATGAATGAGATAGAAAGGCTCAATGATCCCACCAGGTTCTCTGTCATTGATTTCTTTGACCCCGCTGACGAAGTGCGCAGGCTGTTCTCAAGCCTCGTGGACTGCCCTGACCCTGCAAGAATATGCATTGTGCCTTCTGTCTCTTATGGTATGGCCAATTGTGCCAGGAATATACCATGTCAACCCGGTGATGAGATCCTCATTGCCAGCGAACAATTCCCCAGCCATTATTATCCATGGGAAGAACTGGCCAAAACCTCAGGCGCTTCTATCAGGGTCGTTCAGCGATATGGTCGGAAAAATTCGCCCTCTACGTGGACCCAACACATCCTCGATCAAATTGGCCAGCAAACAAAGATCGTTGCCCTCCCTGTCGTTCACTGGTCATACGGAACGGTCTTTGATCTCATGGCAATCCGTGATGCAATTTCAGCCCACGAAGGCTGGCTGATCATTGATGGGACACAGTCTGTAGGGGCCCTTCCGTTCTCCGTGTCACAAGTCCGGCCAGATGCTTTGATCTGCGGTGGGTACAAATGGCTGCTCGGGCCCTATGGTATCGGGGTGGCGTATTATGGACCGCGTTTTGATGGGGGAACACCCATTGAACAAAGCTGGATGAACCGGGAAAACAGCCATGATTTTCCAAGGCTTGTCGATTACAACCCGAATTACAGGCCAAAGGCGAGACGCTACGAAGTGGGAGAGTCGGCCAGCTTTATTTATCTGAAAATGATGGTCGCAGCCCTGCAACAAATCAAGGAATGGACACCCGTAGCAATACAGGCGTATTGTCGTGAAATATCCAAAGATTTTTTTGTTAACCTGGCGGAAGCCGGGTACGTTGTTGAAAAGCCTGAATCCAGGTGCCACCATTTATTCGGGGTCCGGCTGGAAGATGACAAAAAGATGGATGGTTTGAGGATGGCTCTGAAAGCATCGGGCATCAGCGTATCAATAAGAGGCCATGCCATCCGGATTTCTCCGCATGTGTACAATACTTCTGATGACCTTGATCAGCTTGCCGAGGTGCTCAAAAATGCATCAAAGTGATCTGCATCAGAATGTCGTGACAAATCATTTACTGACGGATGATCGTTTCAATGGCGATAAGGTCTCCTCGATCTGTAAACCTTATGAAATAGGTGCCATTTTCTAACGGAGCCGCATTAAAACTGAAAATATGGTTTCCGATGGGAACCGATCTCCGGCGTATCAGCTCGGTCAACTTGCGGCCACGGGCATCGTACAGTTCAATGCAAATTTCTTCGTGAATTTGCCTTGTGGTCAGTTCAATGGTAAAGTGATCACCTACTGGATTCGGGATAACCCTGGCAGCATCCAGCTGAGGGGCATTGTCTTTGGTTGATGAGGTGAATCCCGGCGTAGCCAGTGAGGCCACCCAGGCGAAGTTGCGGTTTGTCGCGACACCGTGAAAACCGGATATCCAGACTCTTTGCCCTTCTGAATAAACGCGCTGTGAACCGGAGTAGTCGCCCCATCTTTGAACGCCCGATATCATCGAGATATGGCCATCTCCTTCTTTAATGGTGACCAGGTCTGAATATCCGTCAACTGGATGATAATATAGGGCCGATACACCAGGGAAACGAATCGTTGAAGTATGGTTGACACTGATGATGGCATCGGCATCAATGTCGTTTTGCCCGACATAGGAAATTGCCGGGTAGCCGAGTTCCAGTCCATCGGGGCCAATGACATGATTGAGCTCGACCTCTTTGGTGGTGCTGACATTGGTGATGATGCCATGGCAAATTCCCGCGGTATTGGTTTCCGGATGCCTGCTGTTGGCGACAAACTGGATCTGGTCATTGATCAAAAAAGCGTCAAGGATACGTGCGTCATTTGTTGCGAGAAGGCCCAGGGTCTGTCGGGCATCAGGAGGAACCCCGTACATGCTGTCTGCAAACAATAACTCAGCTTGGATCACGGCTGTCGTATCGTGTATATTTCCAGTTACGCGCAGCAGAAAAATAGAATCACTTTCCACTGCGAAGTTTTTGTTGGACAAAAAATAAGGACCATCCGTCCACAATTCATCGCCATACCTGACAGGGCACAGGTTACGAATGTATTGTCCTTCAAAAGTGATGTCAGACCAGAGCCTCATGTCAAGGGCATTGCCATTGTACCCTTCATTTTTGTCGATCTGCCACAATATGGTTTTTTCAAATCCTTCCTGCCATGATACATCATCTCTTATCAGGTTCCCTGAAATAAAAAGATCTGTGGAGGTCAGTGTGATCATGGGGTAGTCTGTCCATGTTAACCCCATTTCGGGGTTTCCCGGAAGCGTGTAAATGTACCACTCACCCGTGGCATCGGAGCTTTGTGAAAATGCAACGACAATATCAGTGGCCTCGCTTGATGACCCCGCGAGAAAAACCAACACAAATCTTCCAAATTCAGGATCAAAATACACTCTGGGGTCAAAGACGTTGGTTGCCAGTCCAAGTTCAGAAGTGAACGCCAGGAAACCAAATGATTTGATCGTACTTCCCCCGGGGTCCATGACGGCGAGATGGGAATTGATCACCGAAATAATCTGCCTGTCATCATTGACCGCGATGTGGTTGTCGCAAGGGATGCCCGTTGTCGCATTGTTGCCAAAAAAACTTTGAAGGATGACCGGGGGCTCAGCTGTTCCCCTCAATAAGGCCGCTGCACCGGATTGTTCCGGGTATGCCCAGCGAATATGTTCTTTAATGCCCTTGAGGTGACGTGCGTGGGCATCCCCCCCAACTTCCGGAGCTTCGCGTGTCTGCCATTGTGGCTCATAGACGTCTACAATGGATCCAAAATGAATTGTTTTGAATTTAGGCACAGATATAATTGGGCTTTTGTGAAAAGAGGCGTTTTGGCATAAAGCCATGAAGGGAAACACACATAGAGCAAAGGCCAGGGAATGCGAAATTGTCATCTTGTCAGAATTAAAAAAATAATACACCTAAAGTAAGAATAATCTTTTTGGGGAATACACACAAAAGAGGCATAAGAAGTGGTCAGGGCGATCAAAGCCTGCCACCAATCGCATTGTTGCCTATAAAAGTTGAATATTCCATCTATTGCAATTATTGTGATATAAAATATGTTATTTTTAGGTAACGCTTCAATTCCATGAAACGCAAAAACAGGGATACGGCCATTGACCTTCGAGACAAACTCAATCGCATCATGGTTGAAGCACAAGAACTCGAACAATGGTACAGGAAACAATTGGACAAGGTACATCCCAATTATCAATTAAGCGCTTCGAATTTACTGTATTACAAGGCGTTGAGAAGTCATGACCTCCGCCAGATGCAGAAGCAACTCCGCAATCTTGGCCTTTCGCGCCTTGCCAATGCGGAAAGCCACGTCAGTTCAAACGTCCTGACCAATAAGGCACTCCTGAAGGCCTTGATGAATAACAAGCCTATAAAAAAGCGAAGGCCGGCGTTTTCATCAAAGAAGGGCATCAAAATGCAAAAGCGGAATGCCAAGGATCTCCTTGGTTTCAGGTCAAAAGGGCGTCGATCCAGGATAATGGTGACCCTTCCCAGTCATGCTGCAGATGATCCAAAACTCGTCCTGGATATGGTCAAGGCAGGGATGAATTGTGCCAGGATCAACGGGGCCCACGATACAGTGGATGACTGGATCAGGATGTGTTCCAATGTCAGGGCCGCCGCAAAAAAACTCAATAATCATTGCTCTGTTACATTTGATTTGTCAGGACCCAAAATCCGAACAGGCCCAATGGAAGATGGTCCGAGGATCATGAAGATCCGCACAAAGAAGAATGTACGCGGCTTTGTCGTGGGTGGAACACCTTTGTGGCTGGGGCCTGAATTACCCCGCAAACAGGACCTGAAGCATGTCCCGGTCGCGCCCTTTAACTACGCGCACCTCAAATCGGGCGATGAATTGTATCTGATCGATACCCGGGGTAAAAAGAGAACCCTGGTTGTAAAGCATGTCGATCTTGAGGGGCTGGAAACCAGATGCTTTAAAACGACATATGTCGAGACGGGTATGCGGATCTATGATGATGTGGATTGTACGCGTCCGCTAACGGAAATTGGGCTGATAAAGCCAGTGGAAGATTACATTATGATTCATGAAGGATCCTTTCTTCAGCTCAATAAACAACAGCGACCAGGTCAAAAAGCGCTGTACGATAGTGAAGGCCGGATACTGGTGCCATCTCAGATTTCATGCACTGCACCCGAGGTTTTTGATGAGGTCAGGGAAGGCGATAAAGTCCAGTTTGACGATGGTCGTATCACAGGGATCATCAGGAATGTGCTCAACGACCATTTCATTATTGAAATAACGCACGCTAAACAAGGGGGTGTCAAATTGCGTGCTGACAAAGGCATCAACTTCCCGGACAGCAATCTACATATCAAAGGGTTGACAGAAAAGGACAGGAAAGATCTCGAATTTGCCGTCCAGTATGCTGATGTGATCAATATGTCATTCGTCAATGATAAATACGATGTCAGTGATCTGTTTGTCAGATTAGAGGAATTGAATGCTCTGGGCAATATTGGCGTGATCCTGAAGATTGAAACTAAAGCCGGTTACAACAATCTAATCGAGATTATCCTCGAAGGGATGCGGACATATCCTCTCGGCATCATGATCGCTCGCGGAGACCTGGCCGTTGAAGTCGGCTGGGATAATATTGCAAGGGTGCAAGAAGAAATACTTTCTATCTGCCAGGCTGCCCATATTCCTGACATCTGGGCTACCCAGGTCCTGGAAAACCTTGCAAAAACCGGACTGCCTTCCCGCGCAGAAATATCTGATGCTGTTCTGGCCCAACGCGCAGATTGTATCATGTTGAACAAGGGCCCCTATATCCTGGATGCCATCAAATTTCTCAGCTCGATATTGAGGGATATGAAAAATTATTATGACAATAGTGTCCCCATGACCCCTGCCATGGCCAATCTCAGCGAACTGGCGTAAACATATTAAGTTTTTTCATAATATGTTTACACCGGATCAATACCTTTGCTTATTCACTTTGAAGTTGAATACATCCGGCCTGTTATAATGACCACTGACGGCGAGATTCATTTTTTCACCGATATTCCTGTCAATATCAATATTGACATACAGGTGTGCATGCTTATCATACACGGGCTCCAATACCACTGCACCATCGGGTCCGTAGACAGCGCTACCACCGCGAAGTACGAGATCAAAAGGCTTGATGCCTGGCGTGACCTGGATGGAGGGGGGGAGTTCGCTGGCCTGCAGGATTTGTCCGACGGCCACCACATAACACCGTCCTTCAAATGCGTAATGGCGGCTGGCGATTTGATGCGATCCCTTAACAAATGGCCACAAGGCAATATGGACGTCTTCGGCGCCTTCGTGCATGGCCTGCCTCGCAAGGGGCATCCAGTGCTCCCAGCAAATGAGGCTCCCGATCCTTCCAAAAGGGGTTTGAACCACGTTGAGCCCATGGCCATCTCCCATGCCGTGGACCAGTTTTTCCGTATACGTAGGCATGAGCTTCCTGTGGTGGTTCACAATGACTCCATTAGCGTCAAATGTTAATATAGCGTTGTAGATCGTCCCGTTGCCTATGCCCTTTGTGACCACCTCATTGATTCCTATGACGGCATACATCTGGTGCTTTTTAAGGGCAGTCTGGATCGGCTTGAGCCTGCCTTCCTCGAGGTCAATGGCATTTTTATACATATTCACCCAAATATCCTTCACAGGTGCATGATCCCAAAGCGCTGTATCGGTGCCTATATCGAGCCATGCCGGGTAACCACTCAACCATGTTTCGCCAAAAACGATCAATTCGCATTGTTCCCGGCCTGCCCTTTCAATGGCGTCGACAGTTTTGTCGATCGTCATTTTAAGATCGTTGTAAACCGGGCTGTCCTGTATAATGGCTAATCGCATGGCAAATTTCTTTTGACTAGACTTTCTCGATGATGATCGCCGAAGCGCCTCCGCCACCATTGCAAATGGCTGCCAGTCCTCGCTGCCCATCTTTTTGATGCAAGGCATTGATGAGCGTTGTCACTATCCGTGCGCCGGATGCACCGAGAGGATGTCCCAGTGAAACTGCCCCTCCAAGGACATTGACCTTTTCGGGATCGATGCCGAGGAGTTTGTTGTACACAAGGGGAACAACAGAAAAAGCTTCATTGACTTCAAAATAATCAATATCTCCAATGCCTAAACCCGTTGCTTTAAACACCTGTTCTGTCGCCTTTGTGGGGGCAGTCGTAAACCACTCGGGTTC
>JBFKJL010000133.1:0-6974 GCA_041631795.1 Saprospiraceae bacterium
CACATCAAACCCCTGGTTAGAGACGTATGTGATCAGCGCGTCAGGTATATCCTTGCGTATAAGTTCTTCAAATCCATTTGATGCAGAGTGCTCCGACAGAGATATGCAAATCTTTGCCCCAGTCTTACTCATTTCCTCAAGGTAGGGGCGTATTTCTGTCCACAAGTCGGTATAATAAATATGAGCGAGGACAATCACACTTAAATGTGGGGCTGGCCGTTTAAAGTCAGATGTGAAATCTGTAAATGTGTACCGGTGACGCGGGGTGCTGATCTGATTCACATGATCCTGAACGATTTGCCAATCAACCCCAGCACAACCGTCATTATCTTTTTTAACCACATACAAGTTGTTTTTGAAGGTAAAATTGTAAATAGAATTATCAAGGTGTGATAATGCAGTCCGCACCTCCTCAAACCTGCCATGCATACGCAGGTGTGCTGCATGACTCAATTTACGTAATAAACGCGTTGGCATATCTGACGGTAACGTTTGAATAGCCTGGTTGAATTTTTCCAGCATCCTGTAAGAGAGGTCAAACTGCCTGGTACTGCGCAGAGCTTCTTCGGCTGAAATATAAAAATGGATATTTAGTTCAGGAGGGTTTTCTGATAAGATCCGGTGTACCAGTGCAACCAATTCATCCCTGTCTTTGGACGTCTGCCAACAGTATTTGATTTCGGCAAGTTTCCACTTTGGAGACATTGGTCGACGCACTGTCCACTGCCTGATGATTTGTTGCGCTTTCTCAGGATTCGGACTGTTCAGAAAATTTGTCACCAGTTCATGGGCTATCCGTTCATCAAAAGGATCCTTTAAATGACATGACGCCAGGTATTCAATGGCGTTTTCGATTTCCAGGTTCTGCCTCATGACTTGAGCCTTAAAAATCACGAGATCCCGCTTCGGGAATTGTTGCAGATATTTATCAAGATGCGATCCGGCTTCATCAATAGCCTCATTCCTTAGCAGCACCTTGATGTGGTCTTGTGCTTCATCCAACGTGAGCCCACCCTGTGAAGCCCTGCGTTTCTCAATGTAGTGCAGGGCATCTTTATCCATTCCCAGGACGATCGCTTTTTTGAGATACCAGGAATCCTTTTCCTCATTTGTTAAGTTATCGTCGTATTGTGCTATACATTGATTGGCAGATGATTGTTGCCCATCCTGTAAGATCCGTTCAGCCTGGTTCACAATATTAGGTTTGCTTTGCAGCGGTGATTCAACCGCGGCATTATACAACCTGTGCATCAGATCAGAGTGACCTGTACTCCACGCGAACTGTAGCATTGCTTCCATTTCCTTGTCTTTGAGAATGAATAGATTTTCCTCAATGCTGTGTATAAATTCAGAGAAAAGGACAGATAACCGATCATTTCGTCCTAAGGCCCTCAAAATATGCAGGACTTCTTTATAGGCCTTATATGAATTTCCTTGGAAATTGTAATCATCAATAAGTTGTGAAGCTTTTTCGTGATGGCCTGACTCGAAGAGGGCATAAGCCCACATCGGCATAATGCGCATGGAAATTCCGCCGGGGTCTTTTTCAATAATTTTTTCGAGATATGGAATGATGTGAGATGCCAGGCCGGCTGAGATCAGGGCCTGGGAATTTTGGTTAAGCCTGTCTCCGCTGAGATGTAAAGCAAAGGCTTTTTCGCAAAGCACATCCATACTTTCCGGGATTTTTGCTCCCGACGCCTTGAGTAGGATTTTTTTCACGGCTCTCATACAGGACATGGGGTCAATGGGTTGGATCCTGTCAAGTGTTTTCACAGCTTCATCAAATAAATACAGATGTGCGTAATCCGAGGCCAACTGTAAGGCCATAGGGCTGTTTGCCGGATCATATTTTAAAGCCTGTTCAGCGAATTGTGATGAGAGGTCTCTTCTGCCGGCGATGCGTGCGATTGTTGCACCAGCTTTCAGCGCTTCCACTTTTGTGGGTTGTTTTTCACAGATTTCCGTGATTCTCTTGAGGGCCGTGACAGTGCCATAATGTCGGGACAGGAATTCCTGCCTGACAATGTAAACAAGGGTTTTATCAATGTGATTGCTGGCTTTAGAATTCAGGAATGTCATTGCTTTTCTAGAATGCCCCATGGATTCCATTAACCATATTTTTATATGTAAGGCCCTTATGGATAAAGGATCCATTGAGAGTATGCCATCGGCAATTTTTTCGGCTCTTTCAAACGCACCGGCATCAGCGAGTATATTCATCAATAGGACGCGGGTTGGCAAATCGTCCGGATTATACGCATGGCACCTATCAAGAACTGCAATGGCATCATCTGTTTTCTTTGTTTTGGCCAGGTAGGTGGCATGAGTTCTTTGAACCACCGGATGTGCCGGAGCACGCTGCATTAAATCGGCCAGGATAAGACCGGCTTCATCTAATCTTTCAATTTTAAGCAGTGTTTGCGTAAGAGAACATCGGGCATTGATGTCTGAAGGATGATGCGCCAATATAATTTTGTCGGTGGCGATACATTTTTCAAAGTCACCGGTGATGCGGTATAGTAAGGACAGCTCTTTCAGGGCCCTTAGATTCTCAGGGTCGCTCTCCAGTATCGTGTCTAAGTGATCTTTGGCCGCATCCCATTGATGCATTTTTCGCAGCAAAGCCGCAAGGTCTCCCCGTATGTGATGGTTGCCGGGATGTGTGTCAAGGATCTCTTTGTAAATGCTTACTGCCTTTTTGGCTTCTCCTTCCTGCTGTAAAATATTGGCATATTGCCTGAGCACGCCTGTGTGGGCAGGATGTTTTACGAGAATTGGCTGAATTTCCTTTCCGGCAGTTGACCAATGGCCCAACTGGCCCAGGATGGAGATTCTTTCCAGCTTTACTGCGAGATTTCCCGGATTCTTGTCCAGGATATTCACGGCCAGGTTCAAAGCTTCGGGATATTGACCCTGGAACTTCAAAATACGGACGAGTTGCACAGGCACATTTGCTTTGAAGGTTACAGGCCATTCTCCGCTCAGCTTCCAATCGACAGCACACAAAGGATGTTCTGGATTTACCCACCTTGCCTGAGGAAAGACTTCCCTGACTGTACCATATCCGACCAGTGTGTCAGGGGTCATTCTGACGAAAATAAAATCACCTGTGTTGAATTTTATAATTCCTCCTTCATGGCTATAGATATTGGGGTGAACGTTTCTATTATTTTTGTTTTGGACCAGGACCTGGATATCATTATAAGGATGAGCATTGATAATACCGGTGCTTAATGAAGCATCCCAATGTTTTGGCGCAAATTCTGCTTGCCAAAGCCAAATTATACGGTCTCTATGCTCTTTAATATCAGGCATTCAATTGAATAAGAAGCGGTGTATAAATTTTATCATCCCGGCGAATTATGCGCAGTTGTTTACAGCTTAAGAGCGAATATAAAAAGGTAACATTGACAATCATTTATTTGCTGATCCTTTTTAATTAAAGATCCTTACCGGGAAATCAAAGTTAATATTTCGGAGATGAGAAGCCGTAATGATATATTCATGCAAGATGCGGTCGAATCCGTTTAGACGTGATGAAAAGGTGCATTGCTTTTCGCAAAACCATTATACCTCCAAAAATCCAATCAAAACTTCCAGAACGGACTTAAATTATAGATCAGCCTGGACTCCCGCATCTCGTATTCCTGGAGCACCTTGAAATCGGATTCTACAACATCCTGCCCATGCGGCATTGGCTTCCCGTTGATACCTGCAAGGAAGTTGTCCACACACAGGGGTAGTTCCTCCACATTATAGCCGCCTTCCAGGGTGGCGAATAGGATGTCAAAATGCTCTGCCAGGGTTTTGCCGATACGGTAAAAACTCGAGGCCGTGACCCTGAGGTCAAGCAGCAGGTCATACAGGTGGGCATCGAATCCGGCGGATACAGCCACCACATCAGGATCAAACTGCCGTGCCACAGGCAGGAAGGCGTGAAATGCTGCCATGAAAATATCATCGCCGCTGCCTGGAGGCAATGGCACATTCACGGTGAATCCTTTGCCTTTGCCTGTCCCGATTTCGTGGACATCGCCGTGTCCGGGAAATGCGGGAAACTGGTGGATGGACCAGTACATGACATCGGCAGTGTCGTAAAAGATGTGGGAGGTCCCATCTCCCAGGTGCCCGTCGAAATCAAAGATGAGGACCTTCTTTCCTTCCATGGCCAGTTTCTGAGCCGCGATCGCCACATTGTTGAATATGCAAAACCCGCTGCTGTGGTCACGGTACGCGTGATGGCCGGGAGGCCTGACGAGGGCGAACCCCCCTGTTTCGGCTGCTACCAGGGTGGCCTGTACTGCGTAAACAGCAGCTTCGAAGCTGTCCTTCGAAACCACAGTATCCGGATCGAGATGGGTGGCATGACCACATGTCGCACGCACTTGAGCGATGTACTCCTTTGTATGGATGTACTCCAAAACGGATTCATCGTAGGTAAGCGGCGCTTCACGAAGATCCTGAAATACTTCGAGACGCTTTTTGTTTTCAGGGTGCATCCCGGTTTCGTGCCGGAGGAAAACAGGGTTAAAAAGGAGCTTCATCATAGGCGTGAAATTTGATGAGTGCCTGCGCGAAAGAAAAATAGGGCATTGCCATCAAATAAATTGTCGCTTTGATGAGCCCTGGAGGGAGGATATATAATATTTTAAAATTTACACCATGTTGATTGATGACAATTGGAATAAATTCCTGTGTAGATCTATTTTAAATTTACATAAAATTCAGTTGCTATGCCTCAGATGATGGTGAATCCGGGTCTGGTTCGGCTTATGTGTTTACGAAGGAATAATGCGCTTCTTAGGGGCAAAGCCTTTTGTGTAAACGTTCTGACTATATCCATCGTCCTCATGCGCAAGCTACAAGATATGATATGATCATGGCTTGTTACGTGGGGCATTCAATCACTCATTAATCTTGTTTTCAAATCCATTCGTTGATGAAGAATTCTTTCCACTTCTATTTCATTTTTACCGACTTGCCTGTAGAAGATAATGTGTTTATTCACTTTTGATCCTCTCAATCCACTCAAAAGGTTTTCATATTGTTTTCCATCTGTTGGATTTGCAGCAACTTTAGAGCAGTGTTTAATTATTTCATTGTAGTATTTGTCCGCCTGATTTTCTGACCAATTATCAAAAGTGTAATTCCAGATCTGTTTCAGATCCTGAACGGCTTTATTGGTCAATTTGTAATTAGCCATTCATTCCTCTTTCTTTCTTGATTTGTGCCAAGAATTCCTCCGGTTGAAAGTCAACAGCTATGCCACTGTCTATACCTTCTTTTATTGCAGATTTTAATACGGTATATTTTTGTTCCTCTGCTTCTAATAACCTTAGTCCAGCGCGAATAACTTCACTTGCATTCTTGTACCTTCCTTCCTTGATTCTGAATTGAACGAATTCTTCAAAATGTTCACCCAAAGAAACGGATGTATTTTTTCCCATGATTCTCTTTTGTCTAAAGTTACCAATAATTGGTAATATAGACAAGTGTTTTGTCTACCAGGGTTTATCCACATAACATTTTTATATCTGCCAAAGGCAGATCATCATGAGGTATGATTAACAAATTTTTGAAATTAACAATCAACTACAAAATCAATAGGTATTTAGATTTTTAAGCAAATTTTTTACATTTAGTGGAATAAAGTATGTCCGATAGAATCTTCCAGACGTCTAACATTATATTAGTAGCGAGAATGTTAAAGTTTTTAACCTGGTCAATCCCGCAATTTTTATTAACTATCAAATGCTCTCAATTAATTGGGATTGAGCATGCATTATTGTAAAACAATTTAAACAATTAAAAATGCCGTTATTTCACAGACTGTTCTCTGTCCTCCTGGTTCTATGCGTATCCTTAAATACCTCAAAGGCCCAGCATTCCCAACACCCCATCGCCAAGAGGGTTCAGCAACATGCAGAACCTTTCGCAAAAATGAATAAAACAGATCTACTGGAAAGAACGCCGGTCCAGTTAACGTACAAATCCATAGTGGCCGATGAAGTCACAGAAGGCACTTTTTTTACCCTTCAAGACGAATCCATTCATGCACTGCTGAAACAGCCCACTGATCTGCTCGCTATCAGCATCCCTGCTGAGGGTGATACTGTTCTGGATCTTCAGCTTTTTAAAGCGGAAGTGTTTACAGACGAATTCAAGGTTTACGCAGCTTCCAACCCCTATGAACCCTATCCATACACTCCAGGTCTGTACTATTGGGGAATTGTCAACAATGATGCACATTCCCTGGCAGCCATCACAGTGCACCAGGACGAGATCAAGGGCCTCGTCAGCTATAATGGCCATATCTACAATCTTGGCAAGTTGAACGAGGACGAAGACGGGATTCATATCCTGTACAAGGAAAAAGACCTTAAACTTACACCACAGTTATCCTGTGGCACGGATGATGCTTTGCACTATATTGGCAATAAGGTGGATGGCTTCAATCCGGGTGCCAATGACAATGAAAAAGATGCAAGTAACTGTGTCAGGATGTACGTGGAAGTGGATTATGACATTTTTGTAGGAAAAGGCGGTGTCACACAAGCAGCAAATTATGTGAGTGATGTGTTTGCCCAGGTGGCTATTCTTTATGCCAACGAATCGATTGATTTTACTGTAAATGAGATCCTGGTCTGGGATGTTACAGATCCGTACACCGGTCCTTCCACAAGTAATTACCTGACCCAGTTTCGCGACAATCTCAATGGCAATTACAATGGCGATTTGGCCCACCTTGTGGGATACAATGGCGGTGGAGGCGTTGCCTATGTTGACGTCCTTTGCAATGGATTTTACGGCGTAGGCTACAGTGATATCAATTCGACTTTTGCGAATGTACCGACATATAGCTGGACCATTGAAGTGGTAACCCATGAGATAGGGCACAACCTGGGTTCCAGGCATACTCACGATTGTGTCTGGAACGGAAACAATACAGCCATTGATGGCTGTGGACCGGC
>JBFKJL010000134.1:0-6915 GCA_041631795.1 Saprospiraceae bacterium
CGAACGATGTTGAAAAACTGATCAGAACCGCAGACATTCTTCGACTTATAAAAGAACGGATTCACAGCGATATATCCGGTAAAGAAAGGATGAACTGGATGGGTATCAGCATTGTACTCGAGCAAAATCTGCTCGCGGCACTGACTGAATATACACCGGGGAGACTCGACCTTGAAATGGAAAAAACATGTTATCTCGCCGATGTCCTGTGCAGCACAGGGTACATCTACGACTGGGAACTCGATCAGCTCATGTCAGCATATACATCCATCGGGGAAGAAAACATTGATTTTGAAAATCTATACGGCATGTACAGAAATGTCTTGCGCTCGATCAATTGGGGCAGTGCCATGATCTATGCAGAATTTGGCAAAGATCTCGAGACGTTCTCTTCTTTTGAACCACTTTCTGAGGGATTTATGGATGATCGCATCCGCTCCAGTGTTTTGCTTTTTTTAGGACAGCAAGCCTCTTTGTACAATGAATACATCGTAAAGACAGCAGGATGGAAAAACACCCTCTTTGGCGAGACATCAAGTGCCATTCAAGGGATCAATCCCGGTTTTGCCAAAGGTAAAATCAAATGTCTTGATCAGTGGAACGGAGAAGGAGAACTGGACCCCAAGGCCATTTATGTTTTCAGGAAGTCCCCCCCTGATCTTGAACCCGTGGCCGGCATATTAAGCATCAGTGAAGGCAACGTCGTTTCACATTTACAGCTATTGGCCCGTAATCTCGGAATTCCCAATGCCAATATCACCGAAGAATTGTACAACAAGCTGAAAAAATACAATGACGAAGAGGTCTTTTACGCCGTTTCAAATGGCGGAGGGGTGATTTTAAAGCAGGCAGACAAACTCGACAAGGATGAAAAAGCCCTGTTTCAAAGCAAGACTGTGGACGAAGAAATTATCAAAGTGCCCACTGATCAGCTCGAACTTGAAGACGTTCGGGTCTTTGCGCTGGATGAGGTTGACGCCTCTTCTTCCGGCATTTTGTGCGGTCCCAAGGCGGCTAATTTTGCCAGGTTAAAGCGCATCTTTCCAAATCATCTCGTGGATGGTCTCATCATCCCGTTCTCCGTTTTTAGGGACCACATGAACCAACAAATCCCGGGACAAAACATATCATACTGGGACCATCTCTCGGAAACATTTGACAAAGTATCAGAAGAAAAACAAAAAAGCGCACCAGAAAGCGAGATTGAGAAATATACATTGTCAAGGCTGGAAGAGTTGCGTGTTCTCATTAAGGGCATGGCTCTAAAACAGGTCTTCGTGCAGGATATGGAACAGAAATTTCAATCCATTTTCAAGGCACCCCTGGGACAAGTTCCCGTATTCCTGCGATCTGACACCAATATGGAAGATCTCAAGGATTTCACCGGTGCAGGTTTAAACCTGACCATATTCAATACGATTGAACGGGAAAAGATCCTCCAGGGCATTAAAGATGTGTGGGCATCACCTTACACAGAGCGCAGTTACCGATGGCGACAGAAGTTCCTCACGAATCCTGAAGACGTCTATCCCAGTATCCTCGTCATTCCCAGCGTTTTCGTAGAATACTCGGGTGTCGTCATCACGAAAGATTTTATAGACGGCGTCCCGGGAAGGTACAACGTGGCATTCAGCCAGGGCGCTGGTGGTGCTGTTGATGGCCAAAAATCTGAATCCTGGATATTGTCTCCCAACGGAATGAACATCCTGGTCAGTCCGGCAAGGGACCGATTGTATAAATACTTGTCAACTAAAGGCGGCACAGCCAATGGGGTAACTCAATTGTCTGAACGCATATTAACTGTGGACAACATTGCCGATATCTGGCGTGTTTGCTACACGATTCACCATGAGATGCCCTCTGCAGGGATGTCCCCGCCCTATGATATTGAATTAGGCTTTGAGAACAGTAAACTCTGGCTCTTTCAGATCCGGCCTTTCGTTGAAAATAAAAAGGCCGTAGCTTCGAATTATTTAAAATCGCTTGATCCTGTTATTCCCAAACAATTAAAAATTTCTCTCAATGATCATATCACGCAGTAGGTTCTGGATTCTCATCCTGACAATAATTTTTTCTGGCGCCATGCAGCTTGCAAACGCCTATCCCATTGATGGTTTTTTAAAAACGGGAATCAAAAGGCTGCTCTACCTTCAAAGAATCCAGGACGGAGAAATCAAAGGAAACCTGCCCCCGGCCGGTGCCCTGCTTCCATCTGACAGCATAAGACTGAATTTGACAGGTCACAATCATCATGATTTCCCGGGCGTCGATCCAGAATTGCAAAAACAACTGGACAGACTTTTCCCAAACATGCATGAATCCTACGCTATTACACTCCTGGATTTCAGCCATCCGGATTCCATCAAATATGCCAGGCGCCAGGCCAACAGGGGTTTTCAACCGGGAAGTGTGGGTAAACTTGCCGTTGTCACAGCCTTGTTCTGTGAACTCGAAAACATCTACCCTTACGATTTTGATAAACGCCTTGAACTGCTCAAGACAAAGAACATCCGGGCTGGCGTGTGGGCGATTCCAAACATTCATACTGTACCCTTTTTTGATCCTGTGAAAAATACACTGATCAAAAGACTCCTCGTCGAATCCGACGTGTTTTCATTGTACGAATGGGTCGATCATATGATGTCGGTTTCCAGCAATGGGGCAGCAAGCGTGGTGTGGAAAGAAGTCATGCTGATGCGGGCATTTGGCGATCAGTATCCGGATCTGACAGAATCAGAAGCTGAAAAGTATTTTAAAGAGACTTCCTCTAAAAAATTGTCAGACCTTTCTGTCGATGTGGTCAATGCGCCATTAAGAGAATTGGGTATCGAAGAAGCTGAGTGGCGCCTCGGCACCTTCTTTACACGGGGCGCATCCAACAGGGTGCCACCCCAGGGCGGCAGCATTGGAACACCTGAGGGATTGACAAAGTGGTTGTGGCTTCTGGAACATGGAGAGATTGTCGACGAGCCATCCAGCCTTGAAATTAAAAAACTGATGTACATGACTGACAGGCGAATCCGCTTTGCGGCCAACAGCAAACTCAGCAACGCCGCCGTGTACTTTAAGTCCGGATCACTCTACAAATGTAAAGAGGAAGCGGGTTACACATGCGCTAAATATATGGGCAATGTGCATAACTATATGAACTCTGTGTGTATTGTAGAACATCCGGACAACAGGAAGTATATCGTCGTTTTAATGTCTAATGTGTTGAAGAAGAATTCAAACTTCGACCACAATGCTCTGGCAGGAAAGATTGACATGCTGGTCAATCCATAGTGGAATGATTTGTGGCAAAATATTTCCGGGCAGCTGACCTGATTTCATAATCCCGGTTATGACATAGGAATGCTTCCACTTCATCCATTTCCATCGTTTTCCTTTCAACCATTTCAGGGTTGTCTTTCCGCGCATGAAACTCGATAAGTGGGATAATCTTCTTTTTAAGATCGTGCCCCAGGATATTGTCAAGGTATTCCAATGCATTGTTTCGCAATGTTTGGTCAGGACTGTTGACATAGTCATAGATCTCAAGATACTCCTCAGGGGGATATTTAATATGTAACAAATTAAATATGATCGTCAAATTCGCATCGATCTTGGATTTAAGCAACTCCATAAGTTCTTCCTTATAGATATCCACTTTCTCCTCATTCCCGATCCTGTTGATTAATACATTGAGGAGCGTGTTATTGTACCTCGCTTCTTCGAGCAGGAGATCATTGATCATTTCTTCATTGATCACAAGCAAGGGATAACGATCCCTCAGTTGGCAAAGCGACATGATCGCATTGTTGCGTACAAGCATGTCATCATACCTGGAAAGTTTTTGCAATATGGTGATAGCGTTCTGATCGGGAATATTTTCCATGACCGATGGAATGTGCCTCAATTTTTCAATATCATTTTCTGATATCAACCGGTCAGTAACGCGTTTAAGCCGCTGGCTGCCAAACCTGGAAAGCGCTTTGTGAAACAGCTCATTTGTTTCAACGGGCATAACTTCAATCAATGCCCTGAAAAATCGTGTGGACTGCGTATGCCCGGCAGCCATAAAAGCATGATTGCGGATCCGCTGGTTTGTATTCCCCATATGGGCTTCGATCAAATCATAAAAGTCCGATATTTTCCCGTACCCGATAGCCTTCAAAACAGCAATTAAAACATGAGTCTGACCAGGATCATTCAAGTCTGTTTTGTCAATGACATTTTTCAAGCGATCCTTGATGCGCAACACATTAAGTGTCCGGGGATCATTTTGAAATTCCTTTGCAAAGGCCACCATAGCCGTTAAGCGCTCATCCTGGCGACCCTTGTTCAACAAATTAATGAGGAATTCCGGCTTCAATTTTTCCTGGTGGTTTATGAGGTATTCAAAAGCAGAGATCTTGACATTGGGATTCTCATGACGGAGCAGAGGAAGGACTTCATCAGAGAAATTTTCGGGCTTGTACATGATCATTTCTAATGTTTCAATGACAATATTCGCATTATTCCGACTCAGCAATGAAGGAATGACCGGCACTAGATTGCTGACAGACCGATTCTTAAAAAACCTCAGTGCCTTGATAATCTGTGCATCATTGCCTTGTTCAAAGATGGCTAAATAACGCTCTATGATCGACTGCTCATCAGAAATCAATTTGGACGACCGGACGCGGAGTGATTGCATGAATACAGACTTGTACTCGGTCCTTATCCTGTTAGCAAAAAAGACCCACCCCAGAACAGCAGCCAGGATGATCGTCGTCACGATATAATTAGGCAGATCAAATGCTTTGATCACAAATATCAGGATAATGCCACTGACACCTGTGGCCAGGCTATCAATGAAAACATCCAGGAAAGTTTTGGTTCTCGACTTGATGTCCTCAGGGATGGGCAGCATCATGAGTTCAACAGATGCCTTATTGATTGACTGCTTGAGTGAGGCATCAGAGAGCTTCGTGGTGATCGCAAAAACAAGTACCGGAACAAATAACAGCAAGGAGACATTGATCAAAAGAAGCACAGGAAGGATAAGCAGACTGTATCCAACACCAAAACGACCGACAATCCGTGTGGTCAGGAAGACCTGGATCAGCAGGGAAACCAAATTGAACGTGGAATACCAAAACCCATAAAACGTTGTTAAGTCCTCCTCATTCACAAAGACTTTTGTGGCAAAATATCCAAACTGGTAATCAATCGTTTTTGCGGCAAAGACGCTCAAGGCCAGGATGAGTGCCAGGTACTTCAAATGCCTGCTGTTGTTCAACAGCTCAAACGGATAGAGAATGTCCTGAAAAGCGCTTTGCTGAACCGGCTGTTCTGCAGGGGCAATATAATCCACTTCTATGCCGCGAATAATGAATATTGCAAACCCCAACAACATCGCGGCGAGAAACAACAACATCTCACTTTGCATAAAGGATGAGACAATAGATGCCAGGTAACCCCCGACAATACCCCCGGCAATTGCACCCATGCCGATGATGCCAAAGTATTTTCGCGCCTCGCGGGCATTAAACAACTGGTTGGCCAGGATCCAAAATTGGGAAGCCGAAAGGATGCCAAATATCGACATGAACAGGTAAAGAAGAACCGCGGATATGTCCTTCGCCCATGCAAACCACATCAGGGAACCCATGACGATCAAGATGGCAATGCATATGAGGTTAGACCTGATGAAAAGAGTCTTCGTTTCCAAAACACTGGTAAACCGGCCGTAAAAAATTGTGACCAGAAAGGCTGCCAACGCAACACCTACATACACATAAGGCAGGTTTTCAACCCCGAGGTTGGACAGGAAAATGGCATTGGCCGTCGGCTTGATGAGCAGGAGGGTGCAAATGAGCAAAAATATGAGTTTTTGCATGCGCCACACCCGGGGATCAGCAGTATCTATCCCAAAAATTCTCCTTTGAAGAACCGACCTCAGTATGTCTATAGACTTGATGATCTTGGTTGTTACCTGTTATATTGATACAACAAGTTATCAACTTTTTGAATCAACTCTCGCATAATGGTTTCACCTGATTCTGATTCAATCAATGCCACCACAATATAACTCCTCCATTCGTCACCAATGACCATCACCGAATCGGCGTGAAACTGCCTCCAGGTCCCTGATTTCCGGTATAGTTCAGCTTCAGGCGCCAGCTTATCAAGGGTATACACGAATTTATGATTCAAATGCGGGTCCACCAGATAGTCAAGCATTTCTTCTGAGCGCTCACAACTGATGAGCTGTCCATAGGCAAGCATATAGTAAAACCTGCACACCTGGGATACCGTCGCAGCATGGCTCAGTCCGAGCAGGGGATCGGGATTCCTTTTTCCGCCAGCGGCGTATCTCTTGCCGACCCAAAGCCCGCCTTTCTTTTCTTTATTGTACAACTGGTATCGCTTGTCCTGTAAAACATTGGCAATCTTTTCATATCCTACAAGATCTATCAGCGCTGTAGAGGCAGAATTACTTGACACGCGAATCATTTTGTGCATGAGGTCATCAACTTCCGGTGTGAACGCCAGTTCCCCTTTATCAATGGCATCAAATGTCGCAAGCAATATGGCAATCTTCGGCAAACTCGCTGCATACACCATGGTGTTTTCATTCACAGCGGCATAGCGTGGAGAATGAATATCCGAAATATCGACAATACCCAGACTGAGTTTTTTTCTGTCTGCCAGCTTTTTCCATTCCTTTTTTGAGGCAATGATCTTGGACAAATCATTTTGCAGGGCAGAACTGCGCACTTCCCATATGGGTTTGAATTTGTCTACTTCAATGGGCAGACTGACCACCTGTCCTTGCAGGTGACTGATCGTAAAAATAACGATCCAACATGCTAAAATAATTTCCTTCATTAATTTGAGCAATCCATTTTGACAAGAACGAAATTCGACCTCAAAAAGTTAATATTCAAGTAA
>JBFKJL010000135.1:0-6914 GCA_041631795.1 Saprospiraceae bacterium
GGGGTGCATGAAGCACCTATACAACATACGGCTGAAGTGAAGATGCTCAGCGAAATGGTCAAGGATAAAAGCCTTTCGCTTGTGGATCGCATTGAAAGCTTGGAAGATATTTTCAATCTCGAAGTTGGCGATACAAATTTGTCCAGGGTAAGGGCTTTGGAAAGGGAATACGACATCCGCCAGCTGTTCATTAAATATGAAGGCAACAATCCCACGGGGACACAAAAGGACCGGATCGCCTTTGCCCAAGTATTGGATGCCCTCAGGCGGGGTTATGGCGAAATCGCGTTAGCCACTTGTGGCAATTATGGCGTGGCATGTGCCCATGCCGCTTACCTTGCCGGGATAGGTTGTAAAGTCTTCATCCCGGCGTCCTATCATTCCATGCGTATCGGGGAAATTGAAAATTTTGGTGCTGATTTGGTCCGGCTGGAGGGCAGTTATGAAGATGTCGTCAAAGCATCAAGTCTGATGGCTGAAGAATATGACTGGTATGATGCCAATCCCGGCGGCGCCAATACCACCATGCAAATTGCAGCATATGCCGAGATCGCTTTCGAGATCTATGACCAGCTGCGCGATGCTCCCAAATACATTGCTTGCCCGGTATCGAACGGGACGGTGCTGGCAGGGATTTACAGGGGGTTTGTTTCCCTTCATAAAAGAGGACGCACGTCGAGAATTCCCATTTTTGTTGCAGGTTCCTCCGCCCACAAGAATCCCATTATTTCCTCATTTAAGAAAGGACTCGATCACTGCGAGGACATTGATCCCCAAAAGATAAAGGAAACGGCCATCAATGAAGCATTGATCAACTGGCACAGCTTTGATGGGGAGGAAGCCCTTTATGCCCTTCGTCAGACGGAAGGGGCCGCGTCTCATGTCAGCGACAGGCGATTGAAGCAAATGAGCGCTTATCTCCATAAGAAGGAAGGTATGCGCATCCTCCCTTCATCTTGCGCCGGGCTTATTGCTCTGCTCGATGTCCATCAGCAGAAAAAATTGATCAACGACCGTTTTGTTGCGGTCATTACAGCAAAATATTAGACTCATATGGAGAACAAGAAATCACTTGAAGGCACAGCGATCGTGTATGCTGATAAAGCTTTCAATACGCCTAACGGTAAAACAGCCCACGGGCTTGTCCGCTTTACAGAGAGATTTGAAGTCGTTGGAGTGATTGACAGCAACTACGCCGGGCAGGATGCCGGAAAGGTTTTGGACGGCAAGGACAATGGCATTCCTGTTTTTAAGGACCTGGCAACAGCCCTCTTTTCTGTGAGACCAGCACATTTTGTTGTCGGCCTGGCTCCTGATGGCGGGCGATTGCCGCAAGATGCGCGCAAGGTGATCCGGCTGGCCCTGGAAAATGGCATGCATATCACAAGCGGTTTGCACGATTTTCTGACCAATGACACGGATTTGATGGCGGTTGCAAAGCAAAATCATTGCACCATTAGAGATGTGCGTAAAACCCCGGACCGGGATCAGTTGCACTTTTTTGAAGGGAAAATTGAAAAAGTCAACTGCCTTAAAATTGCCATTCTCGGCACAGACTCCGCTATCGGCAAGAGGACAACGGCCTGGATCCTTGTCCACGGGTTCAGGAATGCCGGGTTGAAGGCAGAGATGGTGGGTACGGGACAAACGGCCTGGATGCAGGGCGCCACGTATTCCATGATCATGGACAGCTGTATCAACGACTTCGTATCCGGTGAAATTGAGCATGCCGTTTACGAGGCCTGGAAAAATGAGCAGCCGGACCTGATCGTCATTGAAGGGCAGGGCAGCCTTATGAACCCCGCTTATCCCGGTGGCTTTGAGATCCTCGCTGCCGGACGACCGGATTATGTTGTTTTGCAACACGCACCAAAAAGACTCGAATACGATGGGTTTCCGGGTTATCCCCTTCATCCGCTGCCTGAGCAGATTAAGGCTATTGAAGTGATCTCCGGTAAAAAGGTCATTGCTGTGACTGTCAACCACGAAAACATGGCGCCCCATGAAATAGATGATGCCTGTGCAGAAATACAACGTGAGACGGGTTTGCCGGCGTTCGATGTTTTGGCGCATGGACCGGACAAGTTGGTTGAATTGATTAAAAAGCTGGTCAGGTGATTGCATTAAAAGACTTTGTCGTCCTGAGAACCCTACGGGTGACCGATGTGGATGTCAAACCCAGGCGCGTTTCTGCGACCTATGAAATTGTGCATCGCGATGGCAGGGTCGCCACCAATGTCCTTTTTTATACCTACAATGAAAAACTCTTTGACAGGAATAATCCCCGGGATATCAACCTTGCGAGCATGATGGTGGCCCAGGTTGCGATGAATTACGGTCTGTTTTGTGAGGAGTTGATCTTTGACGGTCTTTACGACAAAACGGACCAGGCGTTTATCCGGAACATGGTGGAAAATACAAGTCGCGAGATCCTGGCCAATAAGCTCCTGGTCGATAACCCCTTCCTTGTGTCAACATTCAATGACCTGGAAGTGCAGCCCCTAAAAGCCTATACCCAGGCTACAATTAAATTCATGGGGAAGGACTACGAGGGGAGTAAGGCTGTAACTGACGGTCGAAATCCCGATTATTCCAGGTATGCGATTCTCAGCAGCGGAGGAAAAGACAGCCTGCTGTCGTATGGCCTGATCAGGGAATTCGGGCAACCATACCCAGTATTTGTCAATGAAGCCGGGCGACATTGGTTTACGGCAGTTAACGCCTACAGGCACTTTAAAGAGATCGAACCCAATACGTTTAAGGCGTGGTGCAACAGTGACCGTATTTTCAACTGGATGTTGAAGAACTTGCCCTTCATCAGGAAAAACTACGCGTCTGTGCGGGCGGATATCTACCCGGTCCGGTTGTGGACGGTGGCTGTTTTTCTATTTGGTGTTTTGCCCATAGCCCTAAAAAGAGGCTTGGGGAATGTCATCATCGGCGATGAATATGACACGACTGAAAGAAAGAACCTCAATGGCATTTCTCATTACAATGCGCTTTACGACCAGAGTAAGTACTTTGACAATGCCATGACGCGTTACTACAAGCAAAAGGGGTGGAGGCTATGCCAGTATTCCATGCTGCGCAGCATGTCTGAACTGCTCATTATGAAAGTTTTATTGAAAAGGTATCCTCACCTGCAGAACCAACAAATAAGCTGTCATGCCGCCCATGAAAGAAACAAGCGGATGTATCCATGTGGCAATTGCGAGAAATGCCGAAGAATTATCGGCATGATCAGGGCATTGGGAGAAGATCCCTCTAACTGCGGGTACACACCGGAACAAATTGAGCAAGCTTTGAAAGCCCTTGCCATATCCAGTGTGAAACAAATCGGCTCTGATGCGGCACATTTATATCACATGCTTCTCGAAAACAAGGTGATTGAAAAGAACACATTCACATCAAGATTGGCAAAGGCATTCCCAAGCGTCATGCAATTGCGATTTGATAACGAGCGCAGCAACCTGGAAGATTTGCCGCGTCATGTACGTGCACCGCTTTTCAATATTTTAACCCAATACAGCAACGGATCTGTCATGCGGAAGAATAATAAATGGCAGGACATTCAAATAGATGAATCATTTTTATTTTCAAAACCTTACAAATATGATGACGAACAAGATCAAGAATAATTTCCTCTGGGAGACCATGTCGTGGAAAGAAATTGAGGGGCGACTGAAGGTTGTGGACACGGCCATCCTCCCATGTGGCGCCATAGAACAGCACGGGCCCCATATGCCTGTAGATATTGATTATTATGATGCCAGACACATGGCTTACGAGGTGGCTCGGGCATGTGCTGATCCCAAACCCTTTGTGCTGCCACCAATCCCATATGGCGTATCATATCACCACAGTGATTTCAAGGGGACAATAAGCGTGACCAACAATGCACTGTCAGCCCTTATCTATGACATTGGCATGAGCCTGGCACATAATGGCATCAGAAAGATTGTTATTTTAAATGGGCATGGTGACAACAAGCCCACTCTGACGTATGCCGCCCAGATGGTGAACAGGGATGCAAAGATCTTTGTATGTGTGGAGACCGGGGAAACAAGTGATGTCGACTTGTATAATCTGATAGATACGCACAACGATATCCATGCCGGTGAGATCGAAACGAGTACAACACTGGCGTTGAGACCGGAAATGGTCAATATGGACCTGGCGGTGGATGAAACCCTGGATCTCGACAACGAATACCTTGATTTCACATCCGACAGGGGCGTGAGTTGGTATGTACACACTGAGCGGTTGTCTTCATCCGGGATTATGGGCAATGCAAAAAAAGCCACTGCTGAAAAGGGGAGGGAAATGTGGGAAATCTCCATTAAGAAGATGGTCGAGTTTGTTGAGAGCATAAAAAATACGCCGTTGGATCAGCTCTATCAAAACAGGTACTGATTGTGAAAATTACCGGTATAGAATACTTCAGGCTGGACCTTGACATGATCTCGGGCTATACCATAGCCTATGAAACGATCAGCCAGGCCTCCAACATTATTCTCAAGATCAATACTTCAACTGGTTTGACCGGATGGGGTTGTGCCGCGCCTGATAAAGAAATTACCCAGGAAACACCAGAGGAAGTGATCGATAATATTGAAGCGCTGGTGATTCCCCTCCTCGAGGGTGAAAATCCTTTTCATATAGCCCGTTTTCACAAGGAATTGAAGGCTGCCGATCCGGGGATGCGGTCAACACTGGCTATGGTCAACATAGCCTTGTACGATTTGATGGCCCGAAAAGCCGATCTTCCATTGTACCAGTTGCTCGGAGGCTTCAGGCAGGAGATCCAGACCAGTATGACGCTAGGTATTGAGCCTCTCGATGATACGCTCAAAAAGGCCAAAGCATATTGGCAACAAGGATTCAGGATCCTAAAGCTCAAAGGTGGCATTTCTATTGATGAGGACGTCGAAAAAGTCAGGAGGCTCAGGGAGGCATTCGGCCCTGCGCTTGTCCTGAGATTTGATGCCAACCAGGGGTACAACCTCAAGGATGCAGTTCGGTTTATTGAATTGACCAGGATGTCAGGCATTGAACTTTTTGAGCAGCCCACTGCCTATGGGAATGATGAGGCATTAAAAAATGTTACAAACAATGTTGCAGTCCCAGTCATGGCTGATGAAAGCATACGTTCGCTTAGGGATGTTTTCCACATCTCAAAAAATGACATCTCGGACATGATCAATATCAAGATCATGAAAGTAGGAGGTCTGACTGAATCCATGCACATCAATTCTGTGGCCAAGGCTGCGGGTATGGAGGTCATGGTGGGTTGCCTGGATGAATGTGCCCTCGGTATTTCCGCAGGACTGCATTTTGCCCTGAGCCGGCCAAACGTCGAATTTGCCGATCTCGATGGACACCTGGATTTTTCCAACGACCCGTTCAAAAACCTGTTCTCATTGAAAAACGGGGTCATGAAGCCCAGTGATGTCGCTGGACTTGGAAGAATTAAATTATAGGTTATCATTACTCAGGGATGCTGCTGAAAAATCAGAATGCCATGAATATTCAAAAATTGGAAAAAGAGCTTACGCGGATTCTCACTGATATCATTGAAAGAGAGGAAAGGATTAATAAAAAAATATTACCGATCCACCCGGACTATAAACCGAGTGCCAAAAACCTCCTGCGCTATTTAATATTGAGAAGCGAGGATTTGAGGATGTACCATGGCATTTTATCGGACCTGGGCGTATCATCGCTGAGATCTGCTGAGGGATATGTATACAGCAATTTGTACAATGTTGTGAAGATCCTTAACCTGTTGGAGGGCAAGGAAATCCACATCCATTCAGACATTGAGATCATCGGTTATTCCAAAAGTATGGCCTTGCTCAGGAAACACGCCAATGACCTTTTTAATGAAGGACAAAACGAGCAATTTACGGAGATCATGGTGACCTTGCCCAATGAGGCAGCAGATGATAAGGAGATGATCAGGGACATGGTTTTGACCGGCATGGAAATAGCCAGGATAAATCTCAGTCACGGGGATATTGATATTTGGGAGAAAATGGTGAACCTGGTTGAGGAAATCAGGTCGGAGACCGGCAAGAAATTGAAGATCTACATGGATTTGTCTGGTCCAAAGTTAAGAACAGCGGCCATCGAGGTGCGTAATAAAAAGGGTGAGATCAAAAATGCCATACCTGTCAGGACCGGGGATCATATCATTCTCACGAAGCGGGAAACCCTCGGTAAGAAAGCGATTTACGATGACAAGAATGAGGTTATTGAAATGGCCGAAGTCGGTGTTATGCTGCATGAAGTCGTTGATGATGCGAAAATCGGTGATGTTATACTCTTTGATGACGGGATGATCCGTTCCGAGGTTATAAACAAAATGGATGATGCCCTGGAATTGCGTCTTACGGAATGCTATAAAACCAAACTAGGCGCACACAAGGGTATCAATGTGCCGGATACAAAACTCAACTTACCGGCTTTGACACCCAGGGATATTGAATTGTTGCCGTTTATGTGCAAACACGCGGATATTGTGGGCTATTCATTTGTCAGGACAGAAAATGATGTCGGGCAATTGTATTCAGAACTTGAAAAATACGATGCGCATCACATGGGCGTGGTCTTTAAAATTGAGAATAGGGAGGCTTTTCAAAACCTTCCGGGGATCCTGATCAAGGGCATGGAGCGTAGCAAGATCGGTGTGATGATCGCGCGGGGAGACCTGGCTGTCGAACTCGGTTTTGAAAGGATATCCGAGGTTCAGAATCAGATCTTATGGTTATGTGAAGCAGCCCATATTCCAGTGATTTGGGCCACCCAGGTGCTTGATAACCTCGCAAGAACTGGCATCCCGTCGAGAGCAGAAATCAGCGATGCCGCCAAAGCCGCCCAGGCAGAATGTGTGATGTTGAACAAGGGACCGCATA